>NZ_RQYL01000010.1 GCF_003860125.1 Fretibacterium sp. OH1220_COT-178
GCGATTTCAAACACTTGAATGTCTTTCATAATGTCTCTACTATACCACTTCTGACAATTTCGAACTCATCCTTACCCACACAGAATAACGAGGAACCAAACTTTGTCTATCGAACTGGACGTATGACGATGACCGCGCTTTGAAACCTTCCTTTGAGGGATGGAAACCGTTTCAGAGTCGTCGAACGGCAGGAGCCTTTGTGCTTTGAAACCTTCCTTTGAGGGATGGAAACTCAATGACTGAGGCGTGCTGTATTCGCGAGTGCATCCTTTGAAACCTTCCTTTGAGGGATGGAAACTCGATGGCAAGCGCAAAGAATGGCAGGCGCTGAAGGACTTTGAAACCTTCCTTTGAGGGATGGAAACTCTTCAGGTCCGCGTGCCCCAGCAATTCCCTGACGGTCTTTGAAACCTTCCTTTGAGGGATGGAAACGAAAGGGACATTTTTTGTTGTGCAATGAACGCACCGCCTTTGAAACCTTCCTTTGAGGGATGGAAACAGGAGCATATCGTCAAACCGCAGGGAAAGCCTGCATCTTTGAAACCTTCCTTTGAGGGATGGAAACGTGCTGGACGGCGCTTTATGGTTTAGCGCTGTATAGTGGCCCCCAAATAGCGAACCACGTGTAGTGTTAGAGACAGGTAAGGTCAGGATTGAAGGAAGGAGGAGAAAAAAGGAGAATAGACCTGCGAGGTGGTTCTGCCGTGAAAAACAAAGGGAATCGGTACAGTTCAAAATTGAAGGCCGAAGTTGCCCTGAGAGCCTGTCGCGAGGATCGGACGCTGGCGGAGCTCTCCTCGGAGTACGGGGTCTCCGCCATGCAGATTAGCCGCTGGAAGAAGACCCTGCTGGAACGGGCCGGAGAGCTTTTCGAGAGCAAGTCCCCCCTGGACATTGAAAAGGTCACGGATCCTCTGTACAAGGAGATTGGCCGTCTGAAGATGGATGTAGAGTGGCTTAAAAAAAAACGGGGAGGAATTGAACGCCGCTGAGAGACGCAGTTTCATAGACCCCTCCGATCCAGAGTTCAGCCTGAGACGCCAGTGCAGCCTTTTGGGCTTGAGCCGTTCCGGGTATTACCAATCGCTTTTACCGAGTCTGGAGAGTGATGCCAACGAAGAACTGATGAAGCGAATAGATCAGCAGTACACCCGAACGCCATTTTACGGGAGCCGCAGGATGACGCTTTGCCTTCAGGGGCAGGGTTACAGGGTGAACCGGAAGCGCATCGTGCGTCTGATGAGGAAGATGGGACTGGAAGGTCAGTCTCCGGGGCCGTCGACCAGCAAAGCTCAACCGGGTCACAAGGTCTATCCCTACCTGCTTCGAGGATTTGAGGTCACCTCGGTGAATCAGGTTTGGAGCACGGATATCACATATATTCCGCTACGGCAAGGTTTCATGTATTTGTCCGCCGTTATGGATTGGTATAGTCGCTATGTGCTGTCATGGGAGCTTTCGAACACGCTTTGTATCGGTTTTTGTATGAGAGCCCTGGAAAGGGCATTGAGACGCGGCAAGCCCGAGATCTTCAACACGGATCAGGGAAGTCAGTTCACGAGCAAGGAATTTACGTCAAGGCTTGAGAGTCAGTCGATTCGGATCAGCATGGACGGTCGTGGACGCGCCTTGGACAATATTTTCGTGGAGCGCCTGTGGAGGAGTCTGAAGTACGAATGCATTTATCTGAATGCGTATGAAAACGTGCCTGAATTGCTGGAAGGGCTGAGGTGTTGGTTCAGGTTTTATAACGAGGAGCGGCCTCATACGTCCTTGCCGGGAAAGGCAACGCCCCTCATGATATATGAAAAGCGCCTCATTTCTTGATTTTTGACCTTAACTCTTCTTCGATATTTTTTGGTCCTTGACATGGGGGCCACTTTACTGTGTGCCTTTGAAACCTTCCTTTGAGGGATGGAAACGGATACGCGGAGGATTGCGGAAGCTGAAGCGGCTGCGCTTTGAAACCTTCCTTTGAGGGATGGAAACGGGGTTGTTCGGAGACCAGTGGGGCGAGATGGCGGAACCTTTGAAACCTTCCTTTGAGGGATGGAAACACGGGATACGGTACACCTGGAGCGAGATCATGGAAATCTTTGAAACCTTCCTTTGAGGGATGGAAACGCAAGGACCGGTTGGCTCCGATGATCCGGGACACTCCCTTTGAAACCTTCCTTTGAGGGATGGAAACGGGTTGCCCCCCTGAAAGACGCTCGCTACGCAGTTCACCTTTGAAACCTTCCTTTGAGGGATGGAAACTGGGCCACCGTGTAGAGTTCGCCCCTGACGACCTGCCTTTGAAACCTTCCTTTGAGGGATGGAAACTCTTGGTGCAGATCACCTCACCGATCCCCGGAACCGCTTTGAAACCTTCCTTTGAGGGATGGAAACCAAAAACCTGTTTCTCTACACGAAGATGCAGAACGTCCTTTGAAACCTTCCTTTGAGGAGTGGAAACAGCACTACGTGGAGCGGTTAAACAGCGGATTCGCGAGTTTTGTACCTCCCATCGAGATGCAAGCGGGAGGTCCGCCACTTTTCTTGACGCCCTTGAACACACGGTTTGATACGCGGCTTTGTGCTATACTCGGGGCATTCTTTTTGTCTTTTGCGTCCAAAGGGGCTTGAGGTATGGATTTTTCGAGGTGCAGGGAAGCTGTGGATATTTTTCCGGTCGGGACTCGGCGTCCCGTCGTAGCGCTGATCGGACCTACGGCCATCGGCAAGACTGCGCTGAGCCTCGATCTTGCCGAGAGACTGGGGGCCGAGGTCATCTCGGTGGATTCCCGTCAGGTCTATCGCTATATGGACGTGGGGACCGATAAAATCGCCGTCTCCAAGCGCCGCAGAATTCCGCATCACGCCGTGGACGTCGTGGACCCCGATGAGGTGTTCACGGTGGCGGATTTTGTTTCTCTCGCCCTCCAAGCAGTGTCTCGGATAGGGGCACGCGGCCGGGTGCCCCTCTTCGTGGGCGGTACCCCCTTCTACTACAACGCCCTTTTTCATGCCGCCCTGAACGCTTCGCTTCCTCACGATCCCGAAGTACGCCGGCGCTACGAGGAGTTGGCCTCTCTGGAAGGGGCCGGGGCACTCCACGGCCGTCTTGCCGAGGTCGATGCGGCTACTGCGGGGCGGCTGCATCCCAACGACGTCCGCCGTGTCGTGCGTGCGCTGGAGCTCTGGACATTGACCGGGACGCCTCCCTCCCGGCTTTATGATGAGGGGAAGAAAAAGGACTCGGGACTGGACGTGCTCTATATCGGCCTGAACCGTCCGAGGCCTGAGCTGTTCGAGAGGATCGCCCTTCGCGTCCGGCAGCAATTCGCCTCGGGCTATCCCGAGGAGGTCACGTGGTTGATCGAGCATGGTTTTGATGAACGCTTCCCCTCCATGCAGGGCTTCGGGTATCGGGAACTGGCGGCCTGGTATCGCGGCAAACTGACCCTCGACGCGGCGCTTGAAGGGGATATCAGCCGAACCCGCGCATTTTGTCGCCGACAGATGACCTGGTTCGGTAAATTTAGGCCTGCCTTGTGGTATGATACATCCACTCTCTCCGCTTCAGATTTGGAGGGGCGGGTCGTGGAGGCGGCGCTGCGCCATCTCGAGGGGGCTCGCGGCGCCGAGTGAAAGGTCTGTCCGCAAGGGTTGATTTGACTTGAAGCAGATAGTGATGGCCGAACGCGCCGGATTTTGCTTTGGTGTGAAGCGGGCCGTGGACGCAATTCTGGAGGCTCTGACGGGAAACCCCGAGCGGGAGGTCTGGACGATCGGGATGCCGATCCACAACCCTCAGGAAGTTGCTCGTCTCAAGAACATGGGGTTGAGGGTGGCCGAGGAGGTCTCAGAGGTTCCCCCCGGGGTGAAGGTGCTGATCCGGGCCCACGGGGAGTCCCGGGCGGTACTCAGGGAGCTGCGGGAAAAAAATGTCTGTGTCATCGATACGACCTGTCCCTTCGTCCGTAGGGCACAGGATCTGGCGAATTCTCTGTCGGACGAGGGCTATCACATCGTTCTGCTGGGGGACCGGAACCATCCGGAAATTCGCTCGATCATGGGCTATGTTGACGGAGGGCTTGATGTTGTTGTAGACGAGGCCGAGGCGATGCTTCTTCCCAAGAGGGGGCGTGTGGCGTTGATCTCCCAGACGACCCAGCAGGAGGAACGCCTGGCCGCGGTGGCCGCCATTCTGGTGCGCCGGGCCGGAGAGTTGCGCGTCTGCAATACGATTTGCCGTGCTACGATGGAGCGGCAGGATGCGGTGCGTGCGCTGGTGGGCCGCGTCGATGGGGTGGTCCTGATCGGCGGCCGGGAGAGCGCCAACACGGGAAAGCTGAGAAACATCGCTGAGATGAGCGGCTTGGACGTCCTTTGGATAGAGAGCACCGAGGAGCTCGACAGGGGGTGGTTCGAGGGCCGGGAAAGGATTGGTATTGCTGCCGGGGCCAGTACGCCCGAGTGGCTTATCACAGAAATAAGCAACAAAATTGCGAGAATGTAGGCAGTCAAGGGGGCTATGGGTATGGATCAGATGATGGATAAGGATATGGATCAGGTTTTGCAGGGCGAAGGACAGGAGTCTGCCGCTCAGGAAACGATGGAGAGCATGATGGAGCAGTACGACATCTCCGGGCTTCGCAAGGGTGATGTCCGGACCGGTACCGTGATCGCGGAGACGGAGAACGGTTGGCTGGTCGATGTCGGCTACAAGTGCGAGGGCTACCTTCCCGGCAAGGAATGGACGCACCGCATTTTGGTGGGGGATGCGGAGAAACCCCAGAAGGGGGATGACATCGAAGTTCAGGTCATCAATCTTCGGGAGGGCGAGGAGGCGCAGCTCCTGCTCAGCCGCTGGCGGCACGAGTTCGACCGTCGCTGGGCCGAATTTGAAGATTTGCTTGCTCAGAACGAGATCCTTCAGGTCAAGGGGCTCCGCAAGGTCAAGGGCGGCCTGATGGTCGACTGCAATGGCCTTGAGGGCTTTATCCCCATTTCCCACCTCTCCGCCGACGGCAGAGGGGTCAATCTGGGGAATTTCGTTGAGCAGGTTTTTGACGTTAAATTGCTTGAAAAGGATCGCAGAAAGCACCGCATCGTGTTCTCGCGCAAGTCCCTTGTCGAGAAGGAGGCTGCGGAGCTCCGGGCCAAGTTCTACGAGGAGGTCCACGAGGGCGACGTTATCGAGGGAGAGGTCAGCAGCCTGACCGACTTCGGGATCTTTGTCAACGTCGGTGCCGTCGACGGTCTGGTCCACATGAGCGAGATCACCTGGAAGCGCAACGTACGTATCCGGGATACCTTCAAAAAGGGCGACAAGGTCACCGTCAAAGTCATCGGGATCGACAAGGAGAACGACCGTATTTCCCTGAGTATCAAGCAGGTGGAGGGGAACCCCTGGCTGACGGTGGGAGAGCGCATTCATAAGGATGACGTGATGACCGGCGTCGTGACGAACGTCACCGATTTCGGCGCTTTCGTCGAGCTGGAGCCCGGGATCGAGGGGCTCGTGCATATCGGCGACATCAGCTGGGCCCGCATCCGTCACCCCAAGGAGGTCTTCCGCAAGGGACAGGAGGTCCGCATCCTGGTGCTGGATGTGGATACCGAGAAACGCCGAATCAGCTTGGGCTACAAACAGCTGAACGATCCCTGGAAGGACATCGATCAGCGTTACGTCAAGGGCGCCGATATCACGGTCAAGGTGGTTCGCTTGGCGGACTTTGGAGCCTTTGTCGAGGTCGAGGAGGGGGTCGAGGCCCTCATCCACATCTCCCAGCTCAGCACCAAGCGTGTGGAAAAGCCCGGCGATGTTTTGCAGGAGAAGCAGGAGGTTCTGGCCCGAGTCATCGAGGTCAATCCCGAGCAGCGCAGGATGCGCCTTTCCATCAGCGCGCTTGAGGAGCAGGAGCAGCCTGTCCGCCGCAGCGAGGAGCCCCGCAAGCGCGAGGAGCACCGGGAGGACCGGCAGCAGAAGAATGTGCTCGACGAGGTTCCGCAGTACAATCCCTTTGCGGATGCCTTCAAGAACCAGGAGTTCTCCGACAACTAAACCCGGATTGGGAGTACCCCAAAAAGGAGGGAGCGGCCGAGGCCGCTCCCTCCTTTTTGGGGTACTGCGTTCTTGGGCGACTGTAAAAGCCGAAGACGTGCCCTTGGGAATTGCGGATCAGCTGAAGGTACTCCAGGAGAAGCTGTCCATGCCCTTTTCGTCGCTCTCTTTCTGGTAGAGGATACGGGGCATTCCCAGGGTCACCAATCCGGAATGAGGGTCGACGAAGTAATTGCGGGCATCCTCCTCCGGGTCCTCGCCGATGACTGTATTGTCCGGAATATAATTGTGCGAGTCGATAATTGCCCTTTTGATGCGGCAATTTCTGCCGATGACCACGCCTTGGCCGACGATGCTCTCCTCGATGACGCTGCCGGATTGGATAACGCAATTTCGGGACAGGACGGAGCCGGAGACCGTTGCCCCCAGAATACGGCTGCCCTCGGCGGCCAGCACACGGTTGACCGTGCAGTCGTGTCCGCTGGACGGGTAAGAGTAGGAGGGGGGGTCGGCGAAGGACACGGTGCGGATCGGCCAGAGAGGGTTGTAGAGCGTCATCTCGGAGGCGGGGCTCAGCAGTTCCATGTGCGCCTGCCAGTAGGCCTTGAGAGTCCCCACGTCGCGCCAATAAGGCTTGTCCATGCGCCATTGGTGCAACTGCTCGATCTGCGCCGTGGAATGGGGCAGGACGTTGGTGGAGAAGTCGTAGGCGTAGACGCGGGCGTTCTGGGCCACGAGGTTCGGGATGATGTCGCGGCCGAAGTCGTGGCTCGTCGGCTGCTGCGAATCGTCGATAAGCGAGTCCTCAAGAATGTCCCGTTCGAAGATGTAATTTCCCATGGAGACGTAGCTGAACCCCGGCTTGTCGGGAATTTCCGGTGGAATGGCAGGCTTTTCGAGAAACTCGATGATGCGTCCCGTGGCGTCGGTCCTGATGCAGCCGAACTGGCTGGCCTCGAAGACGGGGACGACATTGGCGGCGAGGGTCACGTCCGCCTTCTGCTCGATGTGCCAGGCCAGCATCTGTTCGACGTCCATCTTGTAGATGTGGTCGGCGGCGAAAATGCAGACCCGATCCGCCTTGAAGAGGGAGACGAGGTGCATGTTCTGGAACACGGCATCGGCCGTGCCCTGAAACCAGTGCTCGCCCCGCCACATTTGGGCGGGGACCAGGGTGACGAAGAAATCGCGCCCCCTCAGGGCTCCGCCGAATTGCCAGCCCCGTTCGATGTGCTCGTTCAGGGATTGGCTTTTGAACTGGACCAGGACGTAGACGGCAAAAATCCCGCTGTTGATCAGGTTTGAGAGGGCAAAGTCGATGATGCGGTACTTGGCGGCGAAATAAACGGCCGGCTTCGCCCTGTAGCGCGTCAGCGGCATCAGCCTTTCCCCTTTTCCGCCTGCAAGGACGATCCCCAGCACTCTTCCGTACTTTCCTCCATGCATCATAATCTACCTCTCCTTCCGAGGGAAGATTTCCCTGCCGCATTGCTTACGTAGCTTTCGCCCCACGTGGGAACTTCTCTGCAAAATGTGCGTCCTTATGCCGCCCGTCCCGAAGGGGAGGCGGTGTGTGGGAGGGCGGAGATGCGAAGCGGGAGCCCCACGGCGGGTGCCCGTACCCCAGGTAGGGCTAAAGCAGCGTTTTCCGATAGAGGGCTTTGTAGAGCAGGGCGGACTTGCTCCAGGTAAAATCCTCCTGCATCGCACGAACGCGGATTCTGTCCCAGTCCTCGGCGTCTCGGAAGCGGGCCGTCGCCCTTTGCAGGGCCCAGAGCATGCCGACGGTGTCGCAGGTCTGGAAGGTGAATCCGTTTCCCCCCTCGGGCGAGTCGACATCCGTCACCGTATCCTTGAGGCCTCCGACCTCGCGGACGACCGGTATGGTGCCGTACCTCATGGCGATCATCTGCGACAGCCCGCAGGGCTCGAATACCGATGGCATCAGGAAAATATCTCCTCCTGCGTAGAGGAGGTGGGAAAGGGGCTCGTCGTAGCCCTGGAAGAATCGGAAGATATCGGGATGACGCTCGTTTGCCTGCCGGAGCGCGTTCTCGATCCAGCCGTGCCCGCTGCCCAAAAAGACGAATTTCGCTCCAAGCGTGGGAAGGGTCTCGAGTGCGGACAGGATAAGCGTGAAGCCCTTCTGCTCCACGAGCCGGGATACGCAGACCACCACGGGCTCCTGCGATTGCGGGGCGAAGCCGGCCCTATTCAGCAGTTCCTCGCGTGCCCGGGCCTTGCCCTTGAGGTTTTTGGCCGAGAACCTCTCGGGGAGGTGCCGGTCCGTGTCCGGATTCCAGTAGTCCGTGTCGATTCCGTTGAGAATGCCGGACAGCTTGTGGCGCTGTTTGTAGATGACCCCGGAGAGCTCTTGTGTGGATTCGTAGGTCTGAATCTCCTGGGCGTAGCGCGGCGACACGGTCGTCACCGCGTTGGCGGCGACAATGGCCCCCTTCAGCAGGTTGACCTGACCGTAGAACTCCATGGCCTCCATGTTGAAGCTCCAGGGTTCGAGCCCGGAGGCCTCCATGAAGGGTTCCCGCTCGAGAATCCCCTGGTGGGCGACGTTGTGAAGTGTGATGATGCTTCTGCCCCCGACGTGCCGATAATGACGGTGCCAGGCCAGAGCGCAGGGCAGAAAGGCGCTGGTCCAGTCGTGGCAGTGGTAGAGATCGGGCTTCCACTTGAGGATCCGATGGAGCTCCAGGGCCTGCATGCAGAATATGGCGAAGGGGGACGCGGTCCGGGAGTCGAGATGCCAGGGGTACATGTCCCCCATGTAATCCTCCGACCTCAAAAAATAGACGGGAACGTCCTCCACCTCGGTCTTGACGACCTCGGCGTCCCGGATCCTCCAATCGTGGGCGGCACAAACCCGCTCCGGCAAAACGGTCGTCTTGAGGCCGGAGGCGAAGACTCGGTCCAACACCCCCGGCCACGCGGGAGTTACGACGCGAACGTCCACCCCCGCCCGCCGCAGAGCCTTGGGCAGGGAGCCGGCGACGTCGCCCAGGCCGCCGACCTTGGAGAAGGGGGCGTACTCCGTCGAGACGAAGAGCACCCTGATCGTGGTGCCGGTCTCGCCCATGTCCTCACATCCCTCTGAAATCGATGGAGTAGGCTTTGGATGCGTACTCGCGCACCACCCGATGCGTGTTGAAGAAACTGGCGTTCAGCGCGATGGTGTGCCGCATCATGTCCACCCACTTGTCGTGATTCTCGTAATAGGTGGGGATGATCTTCCGCTCCAGTTTGTTGTAGAGGTCGATGGCGTCGAGCGATTCATCGTAGTGCTCGAAAGGGGTCTCTCCGTTCGGTTCGGGGCCGATGGACCAGCCCGTTACGTCCTCGATCCAACCCTCGATCCACCATCCGTCAAGCACGGAAAAATTCATGATCCCGTTCATGGTGCATTTCATCCCACTCGTGCCGCTGGCCTCGCGCGGGCGTATGGGGGTATTGAGCCAGAGATCGACGCCCTGGGTGAGCAGGGAGGCAATCTCCATGTTGTAGTTGTCGATGAAGACGATGGGAATGGACTCCTCCAGGTCGCGCGCCACCTTGCGGATTTTCTGGAGCAGCGCCTTCCCTCCGTTGTCGCTGGGATGGGACTTCCCGGCGAAGATGAACTGCACTTTGTTCCCCCCGGCCACCTCCATGAACCGCTTGAGGTCGGAGAAGAGCAGGTCGGCCCTCTTGTAGGTGGCGGCACGGCGCGCAAAGCCCAACGTGAGCACCTCGGGGTCCAGCTGTTTGCCGGTCGTCTCCAGGACCCGTGCGAACAGACGCAGCTTGGAGGCCTGGTGTGCGGCCCAGAGGTCCTGCTTGGGGATCGTCAGGGCCTGGACCAGGCGGCCGGGGTCCTGCTCCCAGCCGGGAATATGACGGTTGTAGAGCTTCCGCATTCCGGAGCTGACCCAGGTCGTGGGGTGGATTCCGTTGGTGACCCAGTCCACGGTCTCCATTCGGAACATGGCGTTGCTCACCTCGGCGTGCTTTTTTGCGACGCCGTTGACGTAGCGGCTGTACTTCAATCCCAGCTCGGTCATGGAGACCCCGGGGACATCGGGCATCATGCGCCTGAGCGTGCTCAGCGCCTCCGCGGGAAAGACCCTGTCGATCAGGCCGAACTCGAAATAATCGTGTCCCGCCGGGACCGGCGTGTGCGTCGTGAACACGACCTGCTCGCGAATCTTGTCGGGATCGTAATAGCCCTGTTCGCGCATGAGTTCGAGGGTGAGGAATCCCGCGTGTCCCTCGTTGAGATGGAAGGTCTCGATGTTCATGTATCCCAGGTCCCGCAGCATACGCAGCCCGCCGACCCCCAGGATGAACTCCTGACACAGGCGGTAGCAGTTGTCCCCTCCGTAGAGATACCAGCAGAGCTTGCGGTCGTCGGGGTGGTTGGGTTCGAAGTCGGTGTCCAGAAAGTAGACGGGCAGAGGGTAGCCGGTCGCTCCGATGATCTCGTAGACCCAAACGCCCACCTGAATCTCTCTCCCCTGCAGGTTGATCAGGACGCGGTTTGGCAACAGGGTCAGTTCATGGGAGGGGTTCCACTGTACGGGCTTCTCCTTCTGCCAGTCGTCGGCATTGAACTCCTGAACGAAGTAGCCCTTGCGATAGAGCAGCGTGACCCCCGCCATGGGGACGCCGAGATCGGCCGCACTTTTCAGGATGTCTCCTGCAAGGACCCCCAGGCCCCCCGAATAGGTGGGGATGGACTCCTTCAGTCCCACCTCCATGGAAAAATAGGCCAGCGGCCTGAAGGCCGGATCGTTCTCCATCAGGCTTCTGAGGGAATAGCCGAGGTCGCTGCGATGCAGTCGTTGTATCATCTTACGTGTTGCTCCTTTCCGGGTACGGGTGCGGCCCGTCGGCCATGCTCTTCGTACTGAATTATCTCATAAATATGCTTTTCGGGACAACCTGCGTGGAATCTCCGCGGCTTGGGATCATGCCCTGCCGTAGAGATCGGTCAGCGTGCGGATGCGGGCCGCGAGGCGCTCGTCGGCCTGAGCGGGCGTCAGGCGCCACGTCCAGTTGCCGGTGGGGGTCGAAGGGACGTTGATTCGCCCGGACGAGTTCAGCTCCAGGTGGTCCTGCATCGGCACCACGGCGGTCTCCGCGACGGAGGCCATGGCCATGCGGACCATGTCCCGCGCGACGGTCTGCCGATTCGCCTCGTGCCCGAGGTAGAGGGACAAATTGGCGAGCTCCCGGGACGAGGCGTCCTCCTCGAACCAGCCCAAGGAGGTGTTGTTGTCGTGCGTCCCCGTGTACACGACGTTGACCGGCGTGTGGTTGTGGGGGGCGTAGGGGTTTCCGGCGGGGTCGCCGAAGGCGAAGTGCAGGACCAGCATGCCCGGAAGCCCCATGTCCCGACGCAAGGCCTCGATGTCGGGCGTGAGCACGCCCAGGTTCTCCGCCAGGAAGGGCAGCGTCGGAAAGTTCCTTTTCAGTTCGGCGAAAAAGCGTTCGTAGGGCACGCTTCGCCAGCAGCCGATCTCGGCGGTCTTCGCGTCCGCGGGCAGGGACCAGTAGCCGACAAGCCCTCTGAAGTGGTCGATGCGCACGCGGTCGAACAGGGTCAGGAGGTGCCTCAGGCGTTCCATCCACCATCGAAAGTCCGATTCGAGCATGGCATCCCAGTTGTAGAGAGGGTTGCCCCAAAGTTGTCCCGTTGCGCTGAAGTAGTCCGGCGGCACCCCCGCCACGGAGGTGGGGGCGAGCGTCTCGTCCAGCTCGAAAAGATGGGGGTGCAGCCACACATCGGCGCAGTCCCGGGTGACGTAGACGGGGACGTCCCCGACCAGTTCGATGTTCAGGTCCGCAAGGCGGGAACGGAGCTCGGCCATCTGGGAGGCGAAGAGGTATTGGACGAAGCGGTGGAATTCGATCTCGTCGCCCATTTCGACCCAGGCACGATGAAGTGCCTCGTGGTGCCGAAACTTCAGATCTTCGGGCCATTCGTACCAAGGCTGACCGCCCCGGCATCCCTTGAGGGCGGCGAAGAAGCTGTAGCCCTCCAGCCAGTGGCGATTGTCCGAAAAGAAACTTTCGTACTCCGACCGGGTCCCCGCGCGCTTGAAATTCGCCCACGCCTTGCGCAGCAGGGTATCCTTGAAATCGCGCACGCGGTCGTAGTCCACTCGGGCGGCCTCGAAAACGGGGGCCTCGCCCAGATCCTCCCTGCTGAGCAGGCCCGATGACGCCAGTGCATCCGGGCTGATGAGCAAGGGGTTCCCCGCAAAGGCGGAGGTGGGGCTGTAGGGTGAGTTCCCGCAGCCTCCGTCAATGGCGGTCAGGGGGAGAACCTGCCAGACCGCCTGCCCCGCGTCCCTGAGAAATTCGGCAAAAGCGAAGGCCTCGGGGCCCAGATCCCCTATCCCGTACCGCGAGGGCAGGGAGGTGACGGGGAGCAGTATGCCGCTCTTTCTTCTCACTCCGGAGAACCTCCCTTGGCCCCGTAGAGGGCGTTGGTTCGTTTGGGGCTCCGTGCGGCGCCGCACGGAGATTTCGGCGTCCTCATGGGCGATGCCGGTCCGCTACGCGAGCGCTTCCGAGGCGTGGGTAACGCGGCCCCCGCACAGGGTCATGGCGATGCCGATATCGGCCAGGTCGCTCGCGGGCACCATGAAGGGATCCTGTTCCAGGACCACGAGGTCCGCGTCGCGTCCCGGGAGGATCTCCCCGCGGCGCTTCTCGTTGTGTCCGTTCCAGGCCCCGTTCCACGTGTAGGTACCGATGGCCTCGGCCACGGAAAGGCGCTCCTCCGGGACCCAGCCCGCCGCCTCAAAGCCCGGCGCGGCGCGGGTCACGGCCGCATGGATTCCCCGCATCGGGCGGAGGGACTCGATAGGCGCGTCGGAGCCGGAGGAGAGCACGATGCCCTTGCGCAGCATCGTGTGCCAACGGTAGCTCCGCTCGGCGCGCGCCCTGCCCAGCCGCTCCACGGCCATGGCGTGGTCGGACGGGACGAAACACGGCTGAACGGCCGCGCCCAGACGAAGCCGCTTCATCCGCTCGAGTTGCTGGTCGTCCGCGATCTGGGCGTGGACGATCAAGTGGCGTGCCGACAGAGGACGCTGTTCCGCAGCACGTTCGAAGGCGTCCAGACACATCTCGAGGGCCCCGTCTCCGATGGCGTGAATCGCGATCTGCATCCCCGCGAGGTGGGCGGTGAGGACCAGGTCGTTCAGCTCGTCCCGATCGAACAACGCCAGGCCCCTTTCGCCGGCGGCATCCGTGTAGTCGTCCTTGAGAAAAGCGGTGCGTCCGCCCAGGGATCCGTCGCAGAGCAGCTTCAGGGGGCCGATCTGGCACAGAGGTACCCCGTCTCCGGAACGCCAGCCCTCGGACAAAAAGTCCAGCAACAGCTGCTTGTCGGAGAGAAGAAGCTGGCGGCGGACCCGGAAGGGGAGGTCGCCGCTTCGGGCTGCCTCCATGAAGAACTCCTGAGATCGTCGGAAATCGAAGCCAAACATCGAGAGATCGTCGGAATGAATCTCGGTCAGACCGTAACTTGCGGCTTGTGGCCCGTAGAGGCGGAGCAGGCGGAACAGCTCCCCGTCATCCAATCCCGGGATGCAGCGGGCGATCAGGTCGAGAGCGTCCTCCTTGAGGATGCCGTTGGGCTCCCCGTCGTCGCCGATCTCGATCACCCCGGCCTCCACACGGGTGTTGCGCGTGATGCCCGCGGCCCTCAACGCGGCCGAATTGACGACGGCGATGTGGCCGCAGATCCGCCTCAGATAGACGGGGGTGTCGGGGATGACGGAATCGAGGTCGTGCTTCGTGGGCATGATGTTGTCCATGAGGGTGTGGTTCCAGCCGTGCCCCTGATACCAGCCGCCGACGGGGCTGGGGTGTTGCCGGGCGAAGGACCGAAGCGCCTCTCGAAGCTCGAGCGCGGAGCGGCAGCCTCCCAGCCGGATCGCCTCTCGGGACTGTGCCCACGCCAGGAAGTGTGCGTGAGAATCGCTGAACCCCGGAAAGACGGAGCGTCCCTGGAGATCGATGATTTTCGTGTCGCAATGAAGCCCGATAGTCGAAGTCGCTCCGACCGATGCGATGCGGCCGGCCTCTATCAGCAGCGCCTCCGCAGGTCCTGCGGGGCTGTGGATTCTTCCATTGATCAATGCCGTCTGTTCTGCCTGTGGCATCCGCGCTCAGCCTCCTTGATCTCGTCCGTGTGGGGGACAGACCCCTTCATGAGCTCAAATCAATTATAGCGTAAACGGGCTTTGCGTCGGAGCACTCTTATCCGTTCGAGGGGCTCGGCCCGGATTCCATTGCCGGGGCGGATAATCCCGCCCCGCTTTCCGGGTACGGCCCCGGAGGAGAAGCGATGGCGGATTTGAGGGCGTTTTTCGTTTCTTTTTTCGGTTATTCGTGGTAATATTACAAACTATCCCCGCGCAATCGCGGGGATAGTTGTATGAGGAACAACGGCGCCGGAGTTCGTGCTTCGGAGGTCGGGGCATTTCGGTCCGGGGTCGTATGCGGACGGACAAATCTTCAGAGGTGGAATCACCAGGGGGCGGATTTGATGTGCAAGGATTGCAAGGACTATAAGGATACGTTGAATCTTCCCGTCACGAACTTCCCCATGAGGGCCAACCTGGCGAAGCGGGAGCCCGATTTTTTGAAGTTCTGGCGGGAGAACGACACGTACCATAAGGCCGTGGAGGCCAGAAAGGGCTCGGGCGAGCGTTTTGTCCTGCACGACGGGCCGCCCTACGCCAACGGCAACATTCATATCGGCACCGCCTTCAACAAAATCCTGAAGGATTTCATTCCCAAGTTCAAGACGATGACGGGCCGCTATGCGCCCTACGTTCCGGGATGGGACACGCACGGCCTGCCCATCGAGCTGCGGGCGCTGAAGGACGCGGAGCTCTCCCAGGAGGGCCTGGACCCCGTGGAGCTCCGCAGGAAGTGCACGGAGACGGCGTGGCACTACCTGGACGTCCAGCGCGAGGAGTTCAAGCGGCTGGGCGTCTTCGGGGAGTGGGAAAAGCCCTACGTCACCCTCGATCCCGGCTTCGAGGCTCTGGAGCTGAACGCCTTCGCCGACATGGTGGAGAGGGATCTGATCTATCGGGGGCGCAAGCCCGTCTACTGGTGCATCGACTGTCAGACGGCCCTGGCGACGGCCGAGATCGAGTACTGGGACGAATCCTCGCCCTCCGTCTATGTGGCCTACCCCATGCCCAAGGCGGCCGAGAAGTTTCCCCGGCTTGCGGGCCGGGACGTCAACGTCGTCATCTGGACGACGACGCCCTGGACGCTCGCCGCGAGCATGGCCGTGGCTCTGCATCCGCAGTACGAGTACGGTTTTTACGACTGCGGGGACAAGGTTTACCTCCTCGCCGTCGGCCTGAAGGATGCGGTCTTCGCCGCGACGGGGCTGAAGGGCGGCGAACTGCTGTTCTCGGTCAAGGGGGCGGAGCTGGAGAACCTTCCGGCCGTCCATCCCTTCTACGACGATCGGAACGTCCCGCTCGTCCTGGCGGACTACGTCATGCTGGACTCCGGTACGGGCTGCGTCCACACGGCGCCGGGGCACGGCGTTGAGGACTACGAGACCGGCGTCCGCTGCGGCATCGACATCTACAATCCGGTGGACGATGCGGGGGTCTACCTGAAGGACACCCCGCTCCTCGGCGGCCTGTCCATCGAGGAGGGGGGCAAAAGGGCTCTGGCCATGATCGAGGAGCGCGGCCGCCTTCTGGGCAGCGGATCGATCATGCACAGCTATCCTCATTGCTGGCGCTGCAAGAAACCGGTGATCTTCCGCGCGACCGACCAGTGGTTCATCGCCGTCTCCAAATTCAGGGACAAGGCGCTCGAGGTGATCGACGGCGAGGTCCGGTGGATCCCCGACTGGGGCCGCGACCGCATCTACAACATGGTGCGCGACCGGTCGGACTGGTGCATCAGCCGCCAGAGGATCTGGGGGGTGCCCGTCCCCGCGCTCAAGTGCCGGGACTGCGGGGAGCACAGCCTGACTCCCGACCGCATCAGAACCTTTGCCGAGCGTGTGGGGGAGAGTCCCGAGGGCTCCTCCATCTGGTGGAGCCGGACGATGGACGAGCTCTTCGGCGACCGTGCCGTGTGCGATGCCTGCGGTTCCCGCAACGTGGAGCCGGACGGCAATATCCTGGACGTGTGGTTCGACTCCGGCGTGACGCACATGGCCGTGCTGAACGACCGTTTCGGGCTCAGCTGGCCGACGGAGATGTACCTCGAGGGCAGCGACCAGCACCGCGGGTGGTTCCAGTCCTCGCTCCTGACTGCCGTTGCCGTGAAGGAACATGCGCCCTACCGGAACGTCCTGACCCACGGCTTCATCCTGGACGGCGAGGGACGCAAGATGTCCAAATCGCTGGGGAACGTCGTGCTGCCCCAGGAGGTCGTGGACAAGTACGGGGCGGACATCCTGCGTCTGTGGGTGGCCTCCACCGATTATCGCAACGATGTCCGCATCTCCGAGACCATCATGAAGTCCCTGTCGGAGACGTACCGGCGCATCCGCAACACGGCCCGCTTTCTGCTGGGCAACCTGCACGGATTCGATCCCCGCAAGGACGCTCTGCCCTACGACAGGCTCCTCTCGATGGACCGCTGGATTCTGGACCGTCTGCACCGCGTGATCGGAAAGACGTTCGAGGCCTTCGAGGAGTACGAGTTCCACATTCCGACGAGCGCCATCCATTCGCTGTGCGTCAACGAACTGAGTGCGTTCTATCTGGACGTCAGCAAGGATCGGCTTTACGTGGAGGGGCAGAACTCCCTGACGCGCCGCAGCGCTCAGACGGCGATGTGGGAGGTCCTCTCGGCCCTCACGCGGATGCTGGCTCCGATCCTGAGCTTTACTGCCGAGGAGATCTGGCAGGAGATGCGCACCATCGATGCCTCGCTGCCCGAGAGCGTGTTCCTGGCGGATTTCCCGGTGGCGGATGCCTCCCGCGTCGACGATGCGCTGGCCGCCCTCTGGGAGGAGGCCCTGAAGCTTCGCGGGGCGGTGAGCCGGATGCTCGAGGGGCTGCGCGCCGCGAAGACCATCGGCACCTCCCTGGAGGCCACCGTTCAGGTCAAGCGCTCGGAGTCGGTGGAGCGGGTCGCCTCTGCGTTCAGCGGTCAGGAGCTGGCGGACCTCGTCATCGTCTCCCGGTTCGAGTGGGTGGATTCGCCGAACCTCGGCACCCCCTTCAAGGACGAGGAAACGGGGCTGGAGATGGCTGCGGCCTTCACCTCCGGAGTCAAGTGCCCGCGGTGTTGGAAATACTCGGAAAGTACGGTCGAGGATGGCCTCTGTCCTCGCTGCGCCGAGGTCCTTCGGGACGCGTAGACGCGTCGTCTCCTTTTCGTCGATCGGGCTCCCCTTAAAAAAAGGGGGGCCTTTTTGCAGGAGGCTGCGATGGACGTTACAGCGGAGCTTCGAGGGACGAACATTGTCGAGGGGACGGATGTTCCCGAGGGGGTCGAGGAGAGGCTCGTGGCGGAGGCTTCGGGCGAAAGGCTGGACGTTTTCCTCGCGCGCCGGTTGGGCATTACGCGCTCCTTCGCCCAGAGGCTGGTGCGGGAGGGACGTGCCCGGTGCGAGGGGCGGAAGCTGAAACCCTCCTTCAGGGTTGCCGAGGGAATGGCCTACGGCGTGGAGCTGCCCCCCCCGGAGACGCTGGAGATCGAGCCGGAACCGGTCGAATTTCGGGTCGTCCACGAGGACGAGGACCTTCTGGTGGTGGACAAGCCGGCGGGGCTCGTAGTGCATCCGGCGCCGGGCCACTGGCGCGGTACGCTCGTCCATGGGCTGATGTGGCGCTATCCGGACATGGGGCCCTTCAACAACGTGCGACGTCCGGGGATCGTGCACCGGCTGGACGCGACGACCTCCGGGCTCATGGTGGTGGCGCGCCGTCAGGACGCGATGGAGAGGCTTCAGTCGGGTTTCCGTGAGCGCTCCGTGGAGAAGACGTACCTGGCCCTGGTCCATGGCACTCTCGAACGTACCGAGGGGACGCTCTCCGGGCCGATCGGTCGCGACCCCGTCAACCGCTTGCGAATGGCGGTGGTCGAGGGTGGACGTCCCGCCCTCACGGGCTACCGCGTCCTCTGGAGCCACGGGGGGGTCTCGCTGGTGCGTTGCGCGCTCTTCACGGGACGGACGCACCAGATTCGGGTGCATCTCTCGGCCCTGGGACACCCCCTGGTGGGGGACGGGCTCTATGGGGCCCCGGGGGAGCCGGAGTTCGCACGAGTCTTTCTGCACTCCTGGAGGCTGGCCTTCGAGCATCCGAGGACGGGCGTTCCGATGACGTTTCGGTCCTGCCTGCCCGGGGAGCTGCGCGGGTGCCTGCGGAAAGCGATTCGATGAGGCCAGCGTCTCCTGATGCAAAAACCCCGCCTCGAGGCGGGGTTTTCAATTTGACCGGCTCCGGCCGGATTGAACTCTGGAGCGGACAACGGGATTCGAACCCGCGACCCTCAGCTTGGGAAGCTGATGCTCTACCAACTGAGCTATATCCGCGCTACTGCCACGGGGGGAATTATAGCCTAAAAACTTTTTTCTGGCAAGCGCGGCTTGGTCTGCCGCAGCGGAAACTGGTGAAAGGAGATCTGGGGCGGCCGACAGGAATCGAACCTATACCTTACGGATCCACAATCCGCCGCTCTGCCGTTGAGCTACGGCCGCCGTACGGCAACAGTATAGCACGGTGAAGTGACGCCCGCGCCGCTGCAGTGAAGCTGAAATCTCAGGCCCCCGAGCTTTTTCGGTACATCAGGGCCTCCGCCAGATGCGGCGTCCGGATGGCGGGGTCGCCTGCGAGGTCGGCGATGGTACGGGCCACCTTCAGTACCCGGCTGATCCCGCGGCCCGAGAGCTTCAGCCTGCCCGCCATTCCGGAGAGGTAGCTCCGGGATTCTTCGGAAAGCGTCAGATGGCGCCGGACCAGCTTCTCGGGCAACTCGGCGTTGCAGGAGAGACCGAAGGGGGCCCAACGCCGTTGCTGCTCCTCCCGCGCGCGCACGACGCGCGCGCGGATGGCCGCGCTGGACTCGGCCTCCCCGGAGAAGGAGAGCAGCTCCTCGGGCGTCAGGCGCGGGACGGCGATCTGCAGGTCGATGCGGTCGAGGATGGGGCCGGAGAGCTTGCGACGGTAGCGGTCCAGCTCCGTCGCGGAGCAGACGCATTTCTCCACAGGGTCGCCCGCAAAGCCGCAGGCGCAGGGGTTCGCGGCGAGGATCAACAGGACCCGCGAGGGGTAGGAGACGGTCCCGGCCGCGCGGCTGACGACGATCTGACCATCCTCGAGGGGGGCTCGGAGGCTCTCCGTGAGGTCGCGCCGAAACTCGGTAAATTCGTCCAAAAACAGAACCCCTCGATGGGCGAGCGAGACCTCTCCCGGCCTCAAAGAACTGCCTCCCCCGCAGACGGAGACGGTGCTCGCGCTGAAGTGAACCGTCCGGAACGGGCGCTGTCGGCCCGGCTCCACCGGCATCCCCAGCGTGCTCCGGACGAGCAGCGTCTCGACCAGCTCCTCGTCGGTCAGAGGCGGCAGAATGCCGTTGATGGCCCGGGCGATCAGGGTCTTTCCGCTCCCGGGCGAGCCGATCAGCAGCAGATTGTGGTGTCCGGCAGCGGCTATTTCCGCCGCGCGGCGCGCGGCCGCCTGCCCCTTGACGTCGGCAAAGTCGGGGTCCGCGGCAAAGGAGGCGTGGGGCACGGCGGCGTGCGGCACCGACGTGGGGGCGGCCTCCCCGCGCAGCACCGCCGTCAGCTCCCCCAACGTCTCCGCGCAGTAGGCCCGGATGCCGCGGACCAGCGCCACCTCCTCCGCGTTCTCGCGCGGGACGTAGAGCGGCAGGCCCATTTTTCGTGCAAGAAATGCGGCGGGAACGGCCCCACGGACGCGCCTCAGACGTCCGTCCAGCGCCAGCTCGCCCATGTAGAGGGCGGGCTCCGTGGATTGCAGCGCCCCTGCGGCACGCATCATGCACAGGGCGATGGGCAGGTCCAGCAAAGCGCCCTCCTTGGGGATGTCCGCGGGGGCCAGATTAACCGAGACCCGCCCCTTGAGCCCCAGTCCCAGGGCCCGCAGTGCGGCCCGGACCCGCTCCTTGGACTCGCGCACCGCCACGTCCGGGAGCCCGACGATGGTGATGGCGAACAGGCCGCCCGCCATCTCGACCTCGACCTCTACGGGCACGGCCTCCATTCCCTTCAGGGTGACGCCCAGCGTGGCGTTCATCGGGAGGTCTCCTCTCCGTCGTCCGAGGACGTTTTTTTCAGCTTGAACGATTCTCCTCGACGCGTATCGATGGCATCGATGATCCTCAGCTTGAGTTCCTCGTTGTCGAGTTCCTCGTAGATCGTGTTGACGACGATCGCGTGCAGCAGCTCCTTGTCGATCGAACCAGCCGCTACATGCCAGCAGACATTCTCCATTTTCGCGATGAACCGCTTGGCGCAATAGACGTATCCGTTCAGCAGAAGCATGTGAGTACACAAAGCGATGGCAAATCGCTTGTTGCCGTCCAGAAAGAAATGGTCTCGGCACAGAGAAAAAAACAGGTGCGTCAACTTCTTCTCGAAGGTCGGGTAGTACCCGTCGTCCTGAATAAAGGCCAGGACGCTCCGGAATCGAGCCTTCCCATCGCCGATGAACCCGCAGGCGCCCCCGCCGCTTACGGCGATGGTCTTGGCATAAACCGACAAAGCATCCTGGAGCGTAGGGTACAGGATACCCATTTAGCCCCGATCCCTCAGGCGTTTCAGCACATCCTGCGCGTCTTCGATGCGCTCCGCCAATTCCTTGCTCTTTTCCCCCAGAAAGCGCTCGAAGTCCTCGACCGGCAGGGCGCGGATGTATTCGGAGATGTTCTCGTGCAAGGCGTCACGAAACGCCAGATCGCGGCTGGCCATCTTCATTCGGGCTTTTTCGATCAGAGGTTTCCAGTGCGGAAGGGCGGCCAGTTCGTCAAAAACAGAGTCCACCTCCCAGGGCTCCAGCTTTCTCCCCAGTGCCGCGCTGCGATTTGCCAGCTCAGAGGCCAGTCCGCTTTCAAAAGCCGTGATCAGATCGAGTACCTCGGAATAAAAAGTATGGCGGGTTCGATCTTTCTGGGCAAGCCTCAAGATTTTTCGATACTCCTGGTTCCTTTCCCTGAAGATGGCGAGGTAGATTTTGTTGGTATAATTGGCGTACTTGAAGTTGCCCCCGCTTACAAAATCCCTGAGTGCATCCGTGAACTGCCTGTGGTAATCCTCATCCTGATAAAGCGAAAAGATGAAGTCCTCATCCCTTTGATTGATGTATTTCGTCGAACCGCCGCACCGCAGGTTGATGGTGTCGATCACGATATCCAGGATCATCTGACGCATCAGGCGAGCACGATTGCCCTCCACCACCAGCATCGCGAGGTTCAGGAAGGCGCGGAAATCGAAGATGCCCAGCTGAGGGCTCCTGAGAATGTTCCCGACATCCATTTCGGGAACATGCGTTTGAGAAAGTATTTTTTTCAGTGATTGCAAGATCTCGCCCCGCAAAACCACATACCCGTTTCGAACCAGTTCCTCGTTGTGGCTTTCAAGATAGCGCTCCACGGTCCGGGGTGCTATCTCCAGGAAGGAGGCGACTTGCTCCTTCAGAAAGACGTACCGGCCCTGAAACAAAATGCCCCGGAGCCCGACGGCTTTTTCAATCTCTCCCATCGCAACAGCGTTATTCAAAATATTACTGCGATCGAGGTGAGATTCCGTTAGGTTTCGACTCATTCCCTTCCCACCTCCTGACAATCCGCATACTTATAACGGGCACGGCCTCCATTCCCTTCAGGGTGACGCCCAGCGTGGCGTTCATGAGGGCACGTCCATACCCGCCGTGATGTCGCGGACGTGCTCCAGGCGCCAGTCCTTCTCCCGGGCGTCGCGGTCCGCCGTCACCCCGATCAGGTCTATACGCCATGGGCCGTTCCAGCCGATCCGTTCCATATGGGCCCGCCCCGCGTTGACGAGCGTCCGCAGTTTCCTGGGGCCGACGGAGTCCAAAGGAGACTGGACCTCGCCGAGCGTGCGGTAGCGTACCTCCGCGATCACCAACTCCTTCCGGTCGTCCTTCGCGACGATGTCCAGCTCCCCGTAGGGGTTGGCGACGTTGCGATCCAGGACCCTCCAGCCCAGGGATTTCAGGTAAGATTCGGCCAGGTCCTCGGCACGCCGCCCCAGTTCCAGGTGGCGCGTCATGTCCGTTCCCCCTTGTCGAGGCGATAGACCCATGCCAGTACTCGGGCCACGACCTGATAAAGTTCGGCCGGGATCTCCTCTCCCAGCTCCAGGGAGAGAAGGGCGGAGACCAGCGCCGCGTCCTCGACGACCGGGACCTCCGCCTCCCGGGCCAGCTCCAGAATCCTGTGGGCGACAAACCCCTCGCCCTTCGCGACTACAGTCGGGGCGTCCATCGCCTCCCGGTCGTACTGAACGGCAACGGCCTTGTCCCGTTTTCGGGCGTTCATCAGACGGTCAAGTCCAATCCGCGTCCGGACAGGAGTTGGTCGCGGAGTCCCTCGACGGCGGTGCGGGAGATTCCGATGTATTCGACGGGCAGGGCGGTTCCTTCCAGCTCACGGCGGATGGAGCCGCGTTGCTGCCGCAGAAGCTCGCAGGTCTCGGTGCGCTCCGCGTGCAGATTGAGGTTGCAGGCCCGGCCATCGCTCTCTACGGTGCCGCCGATGAAGCCCAGTCCCGAGCCGTCGACGCCAAAGCCGACCTGCCAGTAGCGCCGGCCGTTTGCCTGACGGGCCCGCCCCACGAAAACGCGCGCGGTGAGGTCCTGGGCATCCTCCGGGACGGGCCAGAAGGGGGCACTCAGCAACAGGGGGTTGATCTCCTCCTGCGGCGAGCGCATCAAAAGGGAGTGCGCACGAAGGAAACGGGCGATCTCGCCCTCCCCCTCCTTCATGGCACGCAGGATCTCGACGGGATTCTCCCCCTTGCGGGCACGCTCCCGAAGCTCCCTGCGGATGCGGTTCCACAGCACCGTCGCCGCGGGGCCGTCAAGGGCCGCATATTCCGACAGAAGGCCGACGTTCTCGGCCGTCATGGGGGCTCCCCGGGCCCAGAGCTCGATCAGGGGGAAAAGTTGTCTCGGCGAGGCCCCCATACGGCGCCAGGCCTCTCGGATCGTTGACAACACCTCATCCGAGAGGGGCAGACCGCGCGACAAGAGCACCGTGGCCAGCTCACGGTCGGAGGCGGGAACCCGAGACAACAGGGAGAGCTCTTCCGCGTAGAGCCTCAGGACGGGAATGCCGTCGGCCGAGGCATCCCATACGGCACGAAAATGCTCCCCGGCGATCAGGGGCAGGGTCGCCCTCGCCGAAAGGTTCAGAGCCGTCCGTCCGCCCTGAGCCTCGATGCGGACGGTATAGCTGCCGTCGGCATTTCTGTCGAGCACCTGTCCCTCCACCACGGTTCCCGTAGGGATGGCGCCGGGCGGTGAAGCCGGGGCGGGCCTCGCCGCCTGAGCGGGGGCCGTACCGACCTGCCCGGCCCCCGTCTGGTTGGGGCCGATCTGTACGTTGAGGTTGGAGATTGGGGGCATGTGCCTATCCCTCCGTGTCGGTTCGAGTGACGGGTGTGAAGCCCTTGCAGAAAGAACGCCGGTGTATGGGAGAGGGGCCGAGCCGAGCCACCGTCTCGCGGTGCTCGGCGGTCGGGTATCCCTTGTTTCGGGCGAAGCCGTAAGTCGGATAAAGAGTGCCCAGGGCGGTCATGGCTCTGTCCCGCAGGACCTTCGCGACGATGGATGCCGCCGACACCACTGGGACGAGGGCATCCGCGGAGGTCAGGAGCCACTGTCGAAGGGGCAGCCCCGGAACGGCCAGGAGCCCGTCGACCACCACACAGAGCGGATCGCCCCACAGCAAGGAGCGCAATCGGAGGACGCTGCGCCCCATGGCCCAGAGCGAGGCCCGGGAAATGTTCTCCCGATCGATGCGCGCCACGCTTGCGGCCTGGGCGCGCCAAAGCACGCCGAGTTCCGCCATCGCCTCCCAAATGCGCTCCCTTCCCCGGGCCGTCATTTTTTTTGAGTCCCGCAGCCCCAAGGCCAGAAGGGACTTTTCCTGTTCCTGGGTCATAAAGACGGCGGCTGCGACGACGGGACCCGCCAGAGGTCCGCGCCCGGCCTCGTCCGTCCCTACGATCACGCCGTTCCCCGAGTCCCGGAGCGCGCGCAATCGTTTCATGACCTCGCCGGGTTCGAGACGGACGGAGGACAGCAGCTCCCCGGCAGCGGACTGTTCCCGGCTCCGCAGGATCATCGGCGCCCCTAGGACGAGGGGGAGGTATCCCCCCACAGAGGGTCGCCCGGCAGCTCGAGGGTGACCGCCCCCAGCTTTCCGGACGAAAAGGCATCCAGGAGTCGGCGTCCGGAAAGCTCCCGGTCGACCGCTCCTCCCGCGACGAGGCAACCCAGCCGACGTCCCAGGCGCTCCAGGGTCCATTCCTCGGGCTCGTCCCGTTCCTCGATCTCCCACTTTTTGAGGAGGGGACCGAAGAGTCCGCGTGCCCTCAGGAAGCGGATGAAGTCCAGAGCCGCGGCCTCAAAGCCGCCCAGCACCTCCGCCTTGGCACAGCCCAGCCAGGAGAGCATGCGGTGTACACCCGGCTCCGCATGAGGGTCCAATATGCCGGGCGAATCCACGATCAACAGATCGCCGCTGCGGTACCAGCTGACCTCCCGCGTCAGGCCGGGAATCCCGCCGACGCGCGCCTGTGCCTTTCCCACCAGAGCGTTCAGGAGCATCGATTTGCCGACGTTGGGTATACCCATAACGGCCATCCGCAACTCCCGATGCCCCGGCTTGCGGGCCGAAAGGGCCTTGCGGAGGCCCGTCGGCCTCTCCTTGCGAAGGTCGAGAGCCCAGACCTCCCGCCCGCGCTCCAGTTCCCGAATCCAGAGCCGGGTCCGCTCGGGGGCCGCCAGATCCTTCTTGGCGAGAACCAGCATCACCGGTTTTGTCCGCGCAAAGGAGGAGACGAGTGGGGCGGATGTAGAAAAAGGCGCGCGAGCATCGCGCACCTCTACAATCAAATCCAGCTTCTCCAGAAGCTCGGCCAGCTTGCGTCCCCCGCGGGCCATGTGCCCGGGGTACCAGACGGTCCGTCCCACGTCAGCGCGGAAACCCGATTCGGGACAGGGGCCAGTAGCGGAAGAAGACCGGACCGTGGATGTCGGAAGCAGGGACGAAGCCCCAGAAACGACCGTCCTGAGAATTGGGCCGGTTGTCGCCCATGGCGAAATAGCTGTCGGGCGGCACCGTGAAGGGACTCTCGGGAAATATCCGGCTGGGACGGAGGGTGTAGTGGTCCCGATTCTTGACGTACGGCTCGTCGATGGGAGAACCGTTGACGTAGACGACCCCTTCTTGAATGTCCACGGTGTCGCCCGGGACGGCGACGATGCGCTTGACGAAATCCCGGCTGCGGTCCTCCGGGTATCGAAAGACGTAGATCGTTCCCCGCGAGGGCTCGAAGAACCAGTTCCAGAACTTCGCCACCAGAACCCGATCGCCCACCTCCAGTGTGGGAATCATGGAACCGCTGGGGATCCAAAAGGCCTGCACGATGAAAGTACGTATGACCATTGCGAGGGCAAACGCCCAGACTATGGTTTCGATAGTCTCTCTCCACCAGGGTTTTACCACTTCAGAAGCCAACTCTATACGTCCCCCGTTCCCGACTCTGTCATGCTCAACGTACGTAACTATAACGCGAATGCCTGTTTCAATCAAGAGAGGAGGCCCCGCCCAATTTTGTGGGACAAAAACGGCGTCTGACAGGGAGCGGCCGTGGAGCGGCATCCAATTTGAGCGGTCGCCAGCTAAGAAAAACTGCGGATTTTTATCTCGTTCCGCCGGTGCGCTCGTTCGTCCCGGTCCGTTTTGGCGAGTGGGGACGGGGCCAGGGGAACCCCGCGGCTTGCGCTGCCTGGTCTGCCGTTGTCAAAGGCAGAGGCGGAGGTTCGCATTCGAATTGACAATTCCTGTTTTTTAACCTATTCTTCATGGAGATTTATCGAGTTGTTTTTTAAAGTAAGATGATTGTCTTTGTCATGAATGACGGTCGGAGAATGGCCATGAAGGATGCCTATGGGCGCAGGATCGATTACCTGCGGCTTTCCGTGACGGATTTGTGCAACTATCGCTGCATCTACTGTATGCCGGATTCGGGTGTTCCCAAAAGGGATCACTCGGAGATCCTGTCGGTGGAGGAGCTTGTGGATGCGGCCGCCCAGGCGGTCCGGTGCGGGGTTCGGAAGGTGCGTGTCACGGGCGGCGAGCCGCTGGTCCGGCGCGGCATTCTGGACATTTGCCGGGGCGTTGCCTCGCTTGACGTGGAGGAGCTCTGCCTGACCACGAACGGCTCTCTTCTGAGCGGATACGCGCAGGCGCTCCGGGATGCCGGGGTCAACCGGCTCAATATCAGCCTCGATACGCTGAGGCCGGAGCGGTTCGTGCGCCTTACCCGGCGCGGTTCTCTGTCCGATGTGATGGAGGGGGTCGAGGCCGCGTCTCGCGCGGGATTCGATCGCCTCAAGTTCAACGTGGTGCTGATGGGAGGCGTCAACGACGACGAGATCGCCGATTTTGTCGCCCTGACCCGGGATCGGCCTGTCGAGGTGCGTTTTATCGAGCTGATGCCGGTGGGGGAGTGCGCCGGGTGGGACCGTTCCCGGTTCGTCGGGGCGCAGAGGGTCCTCGAGGTCTGTCCGGGGCTGATTCCAATGAGGAGGGATGGTGTGGCGGATCGTTACCGCGTTCCGGGATACGCGGGAACGGTGGGGCTGATCCGGCCCCTCAGCCACAAGTTCTGTGGGGATTGCAACCGCATCCGGATCACGGCGGACGGCAAGTTGAAGCCATGCCTCCACTCCGGGACGGAAATCCCGTTGAAGGGGTTGAGGGGCGAGGCTCTGTACCGGGCCATCCGGGAGGGAATCCTGCAGAAGCCCATGCAGCACGAGATGGAGCGCCTGGGCAGCCGGAGTGCACGCACCATGAACAGGATCGGGGGTTGACATGAACGCACTGACGCACTTCAACGACGAAGGACGGGCGCGGATGGTGGACGTCTCGGAGAAGGAGAGGGCCGATCGCGTCGCCTGCGCCGCCGGGGTCGTGCTCATGAACGAGGATACGCTGCGGCGGATCGAGGAGGGACGGATCGGGAAGGGGGATGTGCTGGCCGTGGCCCAGGTCGCGGGGGTCATGGCCGCCAAGCGGACGTCAGACCTGATCCCGATGTGCCATCCCCTCATGCTGACGGGGGTCGACATCGCGTTCCGCCCCTTCAGGTCCGACGGCCGTTGTGGCGTCGAGATCGCCTGTACGGTGCGCTGCCGGGAGCGGACGGGGGTGGAGATGGAGGCCCTGACAGGGGTGTCCGTCGCGGCCCTGACGATCTACGACATGTGCAAGGCTGTGCAGAGGGACATCCGCATTGACGGGATCCGTCTTTTGACGAAGTCCGGGGGCCGCAGCGGGGACTATCGGGCGGAGGAGGGAGCGGGGCCATGCCTCGTGTGACGAGCGTCAATATCAGCGTGGCCAAGGGAACCCGCAAGAACGAGGTTCCGTCTATACGTCTGATTCGGGATCACGGCATAGAGGGCGACGCCCATGCGGGAAACTGGCACCGCCAGATCAGCATGTTGGCGGAGGAGAGCGTCGACACCATGCGCGCCGAGTGCGCCTTTCCCTTGACGGCCGGGGCCTTCGCGGAGAACATCAACACCGAGGGGATCGACCTGAAATCGCTTCCCGTCGGCACGCGGCTTCGGGTGGGAGAGGCCGAGGTGGAGGTCTCCCAGATCGGCAAGCAGTGCCATAACGACGGCTGTGCCATACAGAGGTCGGCGGGCCGTTGCGTCATGCCCACCGAGGGAATTTTTGTCGTCGTGGTCCGGGGCGGGGTCGTCCGGAAGGGGGACCCGGTCGAAATTCTGAGTGGTGGGGTGGAGGTCGGAGATGGAACGGATTGAGGTTCGTGATGCCGTGGGGCAGGTGCTCTGCCACGACGTCACGAGGATCGTGAAGGGGGACAACGCCACCAAGACCGCCGGATTCAAGGGCGCTCGGTTTCGAAAGGGGCACGTGATTCGGGAGGAGGATATCCCCGTGCTGCTCTCGATGGGCAAGGAGCACGTCTACGTCTGGGAGCTGGGCGAGGGGATGATGCACGAGGACGACGCGGCGCAGCGCCTGTGCGCCCTCTGTCGGAACGCGCACATGCGTCCCACGGAGGTTCGCGAGGGGAAGATCGAGCTGGTGGCGGAGATCGACGGGCTGTTCCGGGTGGACGCGGAGCGTCTTCGTGCGGTCAACGGGGTGGGCGAGATGATGATCGCGACCCGGCGCGGCAACGCCCACGTCTCGGCGGGCGACCGACTGGCCGGGATGCGCGCGATCCCCCTGGTGATCGAGGAGCGCAAGCTGGAGGAGGCCCGCCGTGCTGCGGGGCCCGAGCCGCTGTTGGAGCTTCTGCCCTACCGGCTGAGGCGTGTGGGTATCGTCACCACGGGGAGCGAGGTCTACCACGGAAGAATCGTGGACACCTTCACGCCCGTGATCGAGGAAAAACTGGAGCGTTACGGGATGGGGAAGGTGTTCCATCGCGTGGTGGACGACGGCCTGGAGAACATCGCCGCGGCGGTCCGTGCGGCGCGGGACGAGGGCGTCGACCTCGTCCTCTGCACGGGGGGGATGAGCGTGGATCCGGACGACAACACCCCCGGAGCCATCAAGGCCTCGGGGGCCGAGATCGTCAGCTACGGTGCGCCGGTGCTTCCGGGTGCGATGCTGCTGATGGGATACTTCACAGACGGCGTCCCCGTCATGGGCCTGCCGGGCTGCGTGATGTACGCCAGGACAACGGCCTTCGACCTCGTACTGCCTCTGGTGGCGGCAGGGGTGCGGGTGACGCGCGAACATATCGCCTCCTTGGGCGAGGGCGGCTTGATGTAGCCCTCGAGTCGTGCTGAGCGAGGCTTGACCCTCGATGTGTGGAATGTTGTCGATGTCGATCTTTGAGGAGGTCTTGGAGATGAAGGAATTTGCCGTTTTCGCTGCGTTGGTGTTGTCCGCGTTTTGCGTCGCCGGCCGGGCCACGGCTGCGGAGCCTAAGGAGTTGGTGGTGTTCGGAGCGGCCTCCATGACGGAGACCCTCACCAGGATCACCGACCTCTATAAGAAGGCGGAACCCGATGTGAAGCTGACGTTCAACTTCGATTCGTCCGGCACCCTCAAGAGCCAGATCGAGGAGGGGGCCGTCTGCGACGTCTTCGTCTCCGCGTCCCAGAAGCAGATGAACCAGCTGGATATCGCGTCCGAAAAAAACGAGAAGAAGCTGGACTTCGTCCTCGAGGGGACGCGTGTCAACCTGCTGGAGAACCGGGTGGTGCTGGTCGTCCCCGAGGGAAATCCCGCCAAGGTGACGCAGTTCAAGGATGTCGGGACGGACGCGGTGCGTCTGGTCGCCCTGGGGAACGACGACGTGCCCGTGGGGCAGTACTCGCGCGAGATCTTCACCAACATGGGCCTTTGGGACGGGATGCAGAAGAAGGTCACCTTCGGAAGCAACGTCAAGGAGGTTGCCGTTCAGGTCCAGGAGGGGGCGGTGGACTGCGGCGTCGTCTATGCGACGGATGCGGCTTCTGCGGGGCTGACCGTGGTCGCCTTGGCCCCCGAGGGGACGCTCAAGACGCCGGTCGTCTACCCGGCGGCGGTCGTTAAGGCCGGAAAACACCCGGAGGATGCGAAGAAATTCTTGGCGTTCCTGCGGACGCCGGAGTGTGCCGAGGTCTTCGAGGCCGTGGGCTTCACTGTAGTCCGCTGAGGCGGACAGGCGTAGCGACGGAATTCGGCTGCGGGCGGACTGCGCGTTCGCCCGCTCTTCGCGGTCGGGCTTCGGGAGGATCGCCTTGGACTGGTTCCCGCTCTACAACTCGCTTCGCATCGCCGCGATATCGACGGTGCTCTCGTTCTTTCTGGGCATTGCCGCGGCGTATCACATCGCCCGCCTGCCCCGGTCCCTGAAAGGGGTTCTGGACGTCGTCCTGACCCTTCCTCTGGTGTTGCCGCCCACGGTTGTCGGGTATCTGCTGCTGTGCCTCCTGGGGCCGCGCCGTCCCCTCGGTTCGTGGATGCTGGAGCACTTCGCGCTCCGCCTGGTGATGAACTGGTGGTCGGCCGTTTTCGCCACGACGGTCGTGGCCTTTCCCCTGATGTACCGCACCGCGCGGGGCGCCTTCGAGTCCTTCGATGCCTCCCTGGCCCAGGCGGGACGTACCCTCGGCCTTTCCGACACCGTCATCTTCTGGCGCATCCGCATGCCCTGCTGCAGGCAGGGGCTTCTGGCCGGGATGGTGCTTTCCTTCGCCCGTGCACTCGGCGAGTACGGGGCCACCAGCATGATCGCCGGCTACACCCCGGGGCGGACCGCCACGATCTCCACGACCGTCTATCAGCTCTGGCGGACGAACAACGATGCCCTGGCTCTCCGGTGGGTCTGGGTCAACATCGGCATCTCCTTCGCGGTGCTCATGGCGGTGAACCTCCTGGAACGGCGGCGGGAGAGGGGCGCTTGGTAGACGTGCTCCACCCTCGTCTCGTTTTTTTGCCGCGCGTCCGAAGGTTTAGCTGCGAAGGCCGGCAGAAATCCGACGGCGTTGCCTTACGGGAGGATCCTTAGAGAATGACCCTGTCCGTGTCCATAAAGAAGCATTACGGGAAATTTCGTCTGAACGCCTGCTTCGAGGCGGATAGCGAGGCGCTGGCGCTGCTCGGCGCGTCGGGGTGCGGCAAGAGCCTGACGCTGCGGTGTATTGCGGGCATTGAACGTCCGGACGAGGGCCGCATCGTCCTGGACGGCCGGGTGCTGTTCGACAGCCGGGCGCGGATCGACCTGCCCCCGCAGAAACGCAGGGTGGGCTATCTGTTCCAGCAGTATGCCCTCTTTCCCAACATGACCGCATTGCAGAACATCGCCATCGGTGCCCGCGTTCCCGAGGGGAGAAAACGCCGGGATATCGCGATGGAATTCGTCGAGAGGCTCCGGCTCAAGGGGCTGGAGCACAAACGCCCCTCCCAGCTCTCGGGAGGACAGCAGCAGCGCGTGGCCCTGGCGCGCATCCTGGCCTCGGAACCCCAGGCGATCCTTTTGGACGAGCCCTTTTCGGCGCTCGACAGCTACCTGAAATGGCAGCTGGAGCTGGAGCTCGCCGACACGCTCTCGGGCTTTTCCGGGACACTGCTGTGGGTCTCGCACGACCGTGCGGAGGTACTCCGCAACTGCGACAGGGTCTGCGTGATGGAGAACGGGGAGATCGATCCCCCCGTCTCCGTGGCGGAGTTCCTGGACGGGCCCCGGACGCTGCGGGCGGCGCAGTTGTCCGGCTGCAAGAACTTCGCCCCTGCGGAGATGACGGGCGATCCCTCGGTGCTCCGCGTTCCCGACTGGGGAGCCACCCTGCGGTGTGCCGGTCCCGTCGGGGAGGAAACGCGGTTTATCGGCGTTCACGCGCACCGGCTGCGGCCGGCGGAGGCGGAGGACCGCAACCGCGTGGTCTGCCGCGTGGTGCGGACATCCGCGGATCTGAACCGCACGACGCTGGTCCTCCTGCCCGAGGAGGGGAGGGAGGATGCCCCACCACTGCGGATGGAGACGCCCGGGAGAGGACACCCCCTGCCGAAGGTCGGCGAGAGGCTTGTGGTGTCGGTTCGCCCGGAGGACGTGTTGCCGCTCCGTTAGCGGGAGCGGAGAGAAGGGAGTCGATCGGGTGTGTTTACGGCTGCGGTGCTTACGGTGAGCGACCGCGGGGCGCGCGGTGAACGGCAGGACGCGAGCGGCCCGCGGATCGAGGCGATTCTGAAGGGGTGCGGTTACGAGGTCGTCCACAGGGAGGTCGTCCCCGACGAGACGGAGATGGTTGAAGAAGCGCTCGTCCGTCTCTGTGACGAACGGGATGTCGCCCTGCTTGTCACGACCGGCGGGACGGGATTCTCCCCGCGCGACGTGACGCCCGAGGCCACGGAACGGGTCTGTGAGCGGATGGCGCCGGGGATTCCTGAGGCCATGCGTGCGGCCAGCATGAAAATAACGCCGAGGGGCATGCTCTCGCGCGGTGTGGCGGGGATCCGGGGCCGGACCCTGATCGTGAATCTCCCCGGCAGCCCCAAGGCTGCCGCGGAGAACCTGGAGGCCGTCGCTCAAACCCTCGGGCACGGGCTGGAGATGCTTCGGGGCGGTCCCGCCGACTGCGGTGCGCATTCAGGGGAAGGCTGCACACGCCAACCTTGATCGTATTTTATTTCATCGGCATTTCAGGTCACCAGTCTTTTGTTTAGCTGCTTATTTAAAATTAGCATATTAGGTAAATATATCTAGGGATGATTAGGCATATCCTCCCATACAGAATCCTCTGTATAGACGGTACAATATTTAACCGAAGAAGGGGAAAGGTGGAGCTGGTTCGTTGGGGGATGATAAGGTGTGTATCGTCCAGGGTGTTTTTGCTTTGCCGGCTCCGATCTGTTGTGCCCGTTCCGTACCACCACTCTAAAGAGGGAGGACTACACAATGAAGTTGACCAGCTTTTTGTTCTTTGGCGCGGGGGTCGCCTTTGGCATCGGTGTCATGTATGCGGTCAAGAGCGACACCGGTAAGAGGATAGCCTTGGCCCTTGCGAGTAAGGGGTACGAGCTTAAGGGACGCCTCGCTTCCATGGCGGACGAGGTGAAGGATACTGTGGGCGACGTCGTTTCCGAAGCCCGTAATGCTGTCAAGAAGCAGGATGCCCAGGCCTTCGGCGCTCAGTAAATCAAGGACTTTTTAAACCGGACCCAAACGAGAGGGCCTTTGCTCGAGCAAGGGCCCTCTCGTTTGGTGTTACCGGGAAGATGAACGGTGCGGGCTCTGTGCGTTGCTTCATTTTTTTCTTCTTCCTGGGAATCTGCTGTTTGGATCTGAAATCTTTATGGGCACAATCTCGTTTTACCGGCCGAGAACAGGAAGATGGAAAGTCTGTTTTGATATAAAATAAGATTGAGTCAAACCTAAACTGTCTTTTTATTGAATACGCGGCCATTGATGGACGTGTCATTCATTCGCTTTTTTCAGCATTTGTCCGGGGGAGGCGGAAACATGGCAAAACAAAAGAAAAACAGAAGCGGTATGGGCGCTGTTCCCTATGAGGGCGGGACCGCGTTTCGCGTCTGGGCGCCTCATGCGGAACAAGTTTGGGTCATGGGGGATTTCAACGGCTGGTCCAGGACAAAGGATGCCTTGAAAACGGAGAACAACGGATATTGGTATCTGGACGTGCCGGGGGCCCGCCCCGGGCAGGAGTACAAATACCTGATCAAAAACGGCGATAGGGAACTGGAACGTATCGACCCCTATGCCCGTCAAGTCACCAATTCGGTCGGCAACGGAGTCATTTACGACCACCAGCACTTTGACTGGCAGGGCGACGATTTTACCCCGCCGGCGCACAACGCACTTGTCATCTACGAAATGCACATAGGTTCCTTTTTCGCGGATGAGGAGGGAAAACCGGGGGATTTCGACAGCGTGCTCCTCAAGTTCGAACATCTGGTCAAGCTTGGGGTGAATGCGGTCCAGGTGATGCCGATAGCCGAATTCGCCGGGGACTATTCCTGGGGCTACAACCCGGCCCACATCTTTGCGGCGGAGAGCGCCTATGGTGGTCCGGACGGGTTCAAACGCTTTGTGCGCGAAGCCCACAAGCGGGGCATCGCCGTCATTCTGGATGTGGTCTACAATCACTTTGGACCGAGCGACCTGGATCTCTGGCAGTTCGATGGCTGGCAGGAGAACGACAAGGGGGGCATCTATTTCTACAACGACCATCGGTCGCAGACCCCATGGGGCGACACGCGCCCGGACTACGGCCGTGGCGAAGTCCGGCAGTTCATCCACGACAATGCCCTGATGTGGCTTGAGGACTACCGCGTGGACGGCTTGCGCTACGATATGACCCTCTATATCCGCAGCGTCCATGGTGACGGGGGGGAGGAAATTCCCGAGGGCTGGGGCCTGATGCAATACATCAACCGCACGGTTCGGGATCGTTTCCCCGGGCGGATTCTCATCGCGGAGGACCTGAACGACAACAGTGCGGTCACCGCCGATACGGAGCATGGAGGTGCGGGGTTCCACACCCAGTGGGATGCCCAATTTGTGCATCCCGTCCGCGCCATGGTCATTGCGGCGGAGGACGCACAGCGCTCCATGGAGGCGGTCGGCAGGGCCGTCGCATTTCGCTATGGGGAGGATGCCTTCAATCGGGTGATCTACAGCGAGTCTCACGACGAGGTTGCCAACGGCAAGGCCCGCGTCCCGCAGGAGATCAATCCCGAGGACCCCACGGGCTGGTATGCGCAGAAACGTTCCACCCTGGCCGCCGGACTGGTCTTTACTGCGCCGGGCATCCCCATGATCTTTCAGGGGCAGGAATTCCTCCAGGGGGAGTGGTTTCGCGACGACGTCCCTCTGGATTGGGACTTGAAGGAGGAGTTTCACGGACTGGTCCGGCTTTATCGCGACTTGATCCTGCTCCGTCTCAATCGCCGGGAACACACGCGAGGGCTTTGCGGCCAGCATATACACATCACCCATCTCAACGAGGCGGAGAACGTTATCGCGTTCCAGCGGTGGGACGAGCATGGGGCGGGGGATGACGTCATGGTCGTGGTGAATTGCAGCGGCGCGGCCAAGGAAGACTACCTCCTCGGCTTCCCCGAGAAGGGCGTCTGGAAACTGCGCCTGAACACGGATGCCGGCATCTACAGCGACGATTTTTCCAATTGCGCCAGCCGGGACGTCGAGGCCCTGGAGGGGGAGCGCGACGGTTTGCCGGTACAGGCTCCGGTGACGATAGGCCCCTATTCCGTACTTATTTACAGCCAGGACAGGCAATAGACGGGGCGGTTTTTATTTTGATCGCGGTGGCCGAGACTCTTTATTGCACTGCGCCCAGCAGGTGAAGCCACAGGGGTAAAGAGACCATGGAGAGCAGCACGGAGGCCGTCGTGCCCAGCGCACAGAAGTCGCTGTCCATGCCCATTTCCTGGGCAATGATGGTGGTGTTGACGGCCTCGGGCATTGCGGCCAGCAGCGTTCCGGCCTGAATAAAGATCGGAGGAAGCCCGAAGAAGGTCAGCACCGTATAGGTGACGATGGGATGGACGACCATTTTGAACAGCAGAAGCTTCCAGGTCGAGACAAGGGTACGGCCGGCGTTCCTCAACTCGATTTTTGCCCCGAGCATCAGGAGGGCCAGCCCCGTTCCGATATCCGCGACCATTTTGAGGGACATGTCCAGCCATTGAGGCAGGCGGCTCAGGTCCAGCAGGACGAGGAACAGAGCCAGGATGCAGGTCATGAAAAGAGGGTTCCTCAGCAGTTGGCGCCCCGTTTTTTTGAGGCTGTCGAACGAGAGTTCGCCGAAGAGGGCCAGCTGTCCGCTGCCGATCGACAGAAACTGCATGAAGGCCAGGGAAAAGGCAAGAAGCATGGAGCCCGCGGCAACGCCGGGCTCTCCCAGGGCAAGCCCCAGTATGGGCAGGCCGGCAAAGAAATGGTTGCCTCGGATGGACGTCAGGGAAAGGGTTGCGAAACGTTTGGGGGGCTCTCCTCGGCGGGCCAGGAGCCAGACGGAGAGGACGGTGACGAGGTAGGGGGTACAGGCCGCCAGGGCGAAGGACCAGGGGTTCGGAATCCGGGTCTGGGCCCCCAGAATGCCTCGGAGCAGGATGGCGGGCATGGCGAAGGCGTAGAGGAGGGCGTTGTTCTCCTTCAGGGTCTGAGGGGTGAAAAATTTCCTTTGGCGCAGAAACCATCCAAGGGCGATGATCAGAAAAATGGGAAGGACGATCAAAACGGCTTGCATTCCATTATCACTCCAAATGGCAACGAGTTTATGGGGCCGGGACGGACGGGCGACGCGCTTCTGGGGCCGTCCGGGAGGTTCGCGGGCATCGCCGCAGCATTCGCAGGTTACACCTGCGAAGAGCTGGGCGCCTGCGCCTTCCTCTCGCGATATCCGCATCGCGAGAGGAAGATATCGATCGCCGCAGCATCCGCAGGTTACACCTGCGAAGAGCTGGGCGCCTGCGCCTTTCTCTCGCGATATCCGCATCGCGAGAGAAAGATATCGATCGCCGCAGCATTCGCAGGTTACACCTGCGAAGAGCTGGGCGCCTGCTAAAATAAAAACGATTGACCGGCGGTCAATCGTTTTTTGTGCGCTTTTCCGGGAGGCCGTTTCTACTCCGGCTCGAACATGTCCTTCGTCACGGCGCAGACCGGGCAAACCCAATCGTCCGGAATATCCTCGAACGCGGTACCCGGAGCAATTCCAGAATCCGGGTCGCCCGTTTCGGGGTCGTAAACGTACCCGCAGACGGTACAGACATATTTCTTCACTATGAGATCTCCCCTTCCCTCTCTATTGTCGGCGAGAAAGTCGACTCTCTCCCCTTTAAGCACTTATTATAACGCGATACGGGGCTTTGTGGCAAATTTCGTGGCCTTCTGTGCCGGAGATCGGGAGTCCATCGGTTGATGGTACAATTGAAAAGTTCTGCGGGCTCGCGAGTCGACGCCGCGGAACTTTTGCTCTTAAACGATATCGGGGGGCGAGGTTGTGGGTGTTTCACTGTATCGTCAATATCGTCCTCAGAGGTTTTCCGAGGTGTCCGGCCAGTCGGCGGCGACGGAGATCCTGACCCGTTCTCTGGCTGGATCTCGAGTCGGCCACGCCTATCTCTTCTCGGGACCCAGGGGCTGCGGCAAGACCACCGTCGCGCGCATATTGGCGAAGGCTTTGAACTGTCTTGCACCCGTGGCCGAGGAGCCGTGCTGCGAGTGCCGAAATTGTCAGGCGATCTCGGCGGGCGAGAGCCTGGATGTGGTGGAGATCGATGGAGCGTCGAACAACAGCGTCGACGAGGTCAGGGAGCTCAAGACTCACGTGGCCCTGGCCCCTTTTTCCTCGAAGTACAAGGTCTACATCGTAGACGAGGTTCATATGCTGTCCACAGCGGCCTTCAACGCCCTGCTCAAGACACTGGAAGAGCCGCCCTCCTATGTGGTGTTCGTCCTCGCGACCACGGAACCCCATAAGGTGCCTGTAACAATCCGCTCGCGCTGTCAGCATATCCCGTTTCACAGCATCGGCACCCGCCAGATTTGCGATCGTCTCCTGAAGGTCGTGGAGTGGGAGGGGGCGGAGGCTCAGCCCGAGGCTCTGTGGGAGATCGCCCGCCAGGCCGATGGGGCCCTCCGGGATGCGCTCTCCATGCTGGAGCAGGTGGTCTGCAGGGGGGAGGGATGCGTCCGCCTGGAGGATGTCGAGGCGACCCTGGGCGGGGGAAGTCGTCCCGCTCTGGAGCGCTGGTTTTCGGGCCTCCGCAGGCACGAAGGGGCCTCCTTCACGGAGATGGAGCGGATGATGGCCGAGGGGGCGTCGCCCCAGCGGATTTTGGAGGAACTCTTTGCCCTGGTGCGGAACCTGTGGCTTGTTGCCCGCTGGCCGGACCTTCTTGCTTCCCTGGACGTCTCGGAGCAGGAACGGGAATTCCTGAGGGCGGAATCCCCCCAGTGGACGGAAGCGGTCCTCAGGGCGCTGATGTCCCGTCTGGTGGAGCTGATCGGGCAGTCACGCACGGGGCTGCGCTCCGACGTTCTCATGGGGCTTTTGATGTTGGACGTCTCCCGGACGCTTGAGCCCGCTGCGGAAAGGGGCCTCCGTCCCGGCCCTCTCGAGCCGTCTCGGGGGAAAGCGAGGGCATCTTCGGCCCGCACCCCGCCGAGCGAGTCCAAAGAGGAGTTGGCGTCGGCGGAGGCGGCAACTCCGGTCCCCGTTGTCGCGTCGGAGCGCGCTCTGGAGCCTGCGGCGCTTCGTGAGGAGGGGGGGGCGAACGCCTCGGCCCTGCCCGGAGCGGACTGGGTGCCCTTGGCGCAGGATGTCTGCGAGGATCTGCTGGCCGTCGCGCACGGCAGGGACTTCGTCCTGTACTGCGCGCTTTTGCATGGGGAGTTCCGGGAGTCGGAGGGGCGTTTGCTGCTGGGCGTTCCGTACCGCTACGTCTATGAGGTGCTCGCCCTGAGCCGTAATCGTTCGCTCCTTGCGGAACTTTTTGCCCGCTACGAGGGAGGCGTTTTTCTGCGCTGCGGGGAGCGCATGACCTCCTGCTCTCCGGCCTCCCGGGAGGAAAGGCCGGGCGATTCGGCCTCCGATTCCGGGGAGGAGGCCGAGCCCCCTCGAACCCCGCTCTCCGAGGCCGGGGAGGACCCTTCCGACGACGGGGGCGGATCCCTTCCCTTCGACGGACTGGTGCGGGAGGTATCCCGCTGGATGAACGGCGAGGTCGTCCTGGTGAAACGCGGGCTCGACGAGGCGGAGAACGGGACGATCCCTGACGAGGACAAGGACAACGAATGATATGACGAGACCTTTCGTTCATTTGCACGTGCATACGGAGTACAGCCTTCTGGACGGGGCCATCCGAACCAAGGATCTTGCCCGCAAGGTTTCGGGATGGGAGGTCCCCGCCGTCGCGATGACGGATCACGGAGCGATGTACGGCGCGGTGGAGTTTTACGAGAATTGCCGGGCCAACGGGGTGAAGCCCATCCTGGGGTGCGAGATCTATGTGGACCCCGATGGACACAGATCCCGGGAGAAAAAGGGGAAGAACAATCATTTGATCCTTCTTGCGGAGGACGACGAGGGATATCGCAACCTCATCAAACTGGTGTCGATCGCCAACACGGACGGTTTTTACTACAAGCCGAGAATCGATCACGACCTGCTGGCCCGGCACGCCAAGGGCCTGATCGCCTCGTCGGCCTGTCTTGCCGGAGAGATTCCCCAGCTGATCCTCGGCGGCAGGGAAACGGAGGCGGCCGATCGGGCTCTTCTGTACCGCGATATCATGGGCGAGGGCAATTTCTTCCTGGAGATCATGTCGAACACGCTTCCCGAGCAGGCCCTCGTCAACAAGGCTCTGGTCCGGATCTCGCGGGAAACGGGAATTCCTCTGATCGCGACGAGCGACGCGCATTACCTCGACGCCGAGGATTTCGGCTGGCACAAAATTCTGCTGCGCGTCAACACCCGGGCCGACGACACCGACGACGCTTTCGGCTTCAGCGCCAACGACTTCTATCTGAGGTCGCCGGAGGAGATGAACGCCTTCTTCGGAGCGGAGCTGCCGCAGGCGCTGGACAACACGGTGGCGATCGCCGAGCGCTGCCGCGTCGAGCTCGACCTGAAATCGGGATCGTACCAGCTGCCCAGCCTGGACCTCGCCGACGGCGTTACCCTGGAGACGCATCTCGAGGAGGAGGCCCGGGCCGGGCTGCGCAGCCGCCTGCGTGCGGAGACGCCTCCGGCGGAGTACTCGGAGCGTCTGGAGTACGAGCTGGGCGTAATCAACTCGATGGGGTTCGCGGCGTATTTCCTGATCGTGGCGGGCATCATTCAGGCGGCGAAGGACCGGTCCATCCCGATCGGGCCGGGACGGGGGTCGGCCGCGGGGTCCCTGGTGGCCTGGAGCCTTCGCATCACGGACCTCGATCCGCTGAAGTACCGCCTGCTGTTCGAGCGATTCCTGAACCCGGAACGGATCAGCATGCCCGATATCGACACCGACGTCTCGGACAAGGGCCGGGACGAGGTCCTGAAGTACATCGTGGAGCGCTACGGCAGCGACCGGGTCTCCCAGATCATCACCTTCGGGCGAATGAAGAGCCGTCAGGCGGTCAAGGACGTCGGGCGGGCGACGGGGGTGGAGTACGCCCTGATGGATCGGGTGGCGAAGCTGATCCCCGCCGACGCGAAGAGCATCGGGGAGGCCCTGGAACGGACGCCGGAGCTTCGGCAGGCCGTTCAGGAGGAGCCCCGCATCCGAGAGGTCCTGGACGTCGCGGCGCACATCGAGGGGCTGGCCCGTCACGCCTCGCAGCACGCCGCCGGCGTCGTGATCACTCCCGTTCCCATGACGGACCTAGTGCCGATCCGTCGCATCAAACCCGCGACCTCGCTCGCCTCGGACGGCGGCCTCGACATCAGCCAGACCGTCACGCAGTTCACGATGGAGCCCATCGAGAAGCTGGGATTGGTCAAGATGGATTTCTTGGGGCTCAGCACCCTGTCGATCATCGAGGAGGCTCTGGAGAACATCCGGCTCAACGGCAAGCCCGTACCGGACCTGGACAGGATTCCCATGGACGACCCGGCGGCCTACTCCCTGCTTCAGGAGGCCGACACGATGGGCATCTTCCAGTTGGAATCGTCGGGGATGCGGGCGATGCTCCGGAAACTGCGCATCGACTGTTTCGAGGACCTGATCGCCGCGCTGGCCATGTATCGTCCCGGTCCGCTGGAGAGCGGGATGGTGGACCAGTATATCGACTGCAAGCATGGAAGGGCCCGTCCGCACTATCCTCATCCGCTCCTGGAGGACGTGCTGCGGGAGACCTACGGGGTCATCCTGTACCAGGAACAGGTGATGCAGTGTGCCTCGGTCCTGGCGGGCTATACGCTGGGCGAGGCGGATCTCCTGCGGCGCGCGATGGGCAAGAAGAAGGTGGAGGTCATGCAGGAACAGAGGGCCAAGTTCCTGGACGGCGCCGCCCGCAAGGGCATCGAGGCCAAGACGGCCGAGGGCATCTTCGACCTGATCGAGAAGTTCGCGGGCTACGGATTCAACAAGTCGCACAGCGCGGCGTATGCCGTGATCGCGTACCATACCGCCTACCTCAAGGCAAACTACAAGGCGGAGTTCATGGCAGCCTACCTATCCAGTCAGATGAAGGCCAAGAAGGAGGTTCTGGCGCACTACGTGCGCGAGGTGCGTCGCGGCGGCCTGTCCGTATTGCCCCCGGACATCAACTCCTCAATGGAGAGCTTCACCGCGGTGGGCGATCTCATTCGTTTCGGCCTGGGGGCCGTGTCCCGGGTGGGGCACAACGCGGTCGACGCCATCGTTGCGGCTCGGAGAGAGGGGAAGTTCAAGTCCCTTTGGGATTTTGTCCGGCGCGTCGATCTGCACGTCGTCAACCGGGCGACGATCGAAAATCTGGTGAAGGCGGGTGCCTTCGATGAAATACTGCCGAACCGCAGGCGCCTCGTCGAGGTCCTGGCCGAGTTCGTGCAGGGGGCCCAGAGGCTGGAGGCGGGGGGGAGCCAGCTCTCGCTCTTCGATCTGGCGGAGGACGACCCCGCCGGCGAGGAGGGCCCCGACATTCCGGAGGTCGAGGACTACGCGCTTTACGACAGGCTGGACTACGAGAAGGAGGTCACGGGGCTCTACATCTCGGGCCATCCCTTCGACGGCTGCGAGGAGGCGATCGGCAGGTTCACCAACTGCTCCATCGCGGACCTGCCCTATTGGCAGGGGCGGACGGCCCCGAAGGTGGGGGGGATCCTCCTCTCCGTGACGGAGAAGACGACCAAGAAGGGGGCGGCCATGGGCCAGATGCTTCTGGAGGATTCCAACAGCAGCATCGAGATGGTGGCCTTCCCCAGAACCTGGGAGGCCGTCAAGCCCCAGGCCCGATTGGGGGTGCCCTGCGTGGTCGAGGGCAGGATGGGGGACAGGGAGCCCAAGAACTTTATCGTCGAGAGGCTGACACCGCTCTCGGAGGCCGGGGATTCGGGGATCGTCCGTATTCGTCTGAGGTTGAATCTCGTCCCCCGGGAGTTGAACGTCCGGGATTTCGCGAAGGCCCTGAGGGATTGTCGAGGCGCCTCCCCCGTCCTGCTCGAGTTTCTGGACGACAGGGACTCCTGTGTCGTCTATCTGAACGATTTCAGGGTCGATCCCTCCGTACCGTCGCGCCTCGAGACCCGGCTCTCCGAGATCGTTCCCTTGGAGGCCTTGGAGGTCGTCTGCTGACGGGTTTTCTCCGGGCGATCGAGAGGAACCCCTGAGGGGAAGGATTGTGCGGAACCGACGGCTTCGTATGGCCGTTGTCCCCATGGCGTATCTGGAAAGGTTACAATACGTTCCGAGGTGATTAGGACATGTTCGTGAAGATCGTTTGCACGATAGGGCCGGCCAGCGAGAATTACGGGACCCTCAAGGCGATGGCCAGGGCGGGGATGAACGTCGCGCGCCTCAACTTCAGCCATGGCGACTACGAGGGGCACGAGAGGAAACTGGGCCTGATCCGGCGCGTCGAGCGGGATATGGGTTCGCCGATCGCCGTTCTGCTGGATACGAAGGGCGCGGAGATCCGCACCGGGCAGATGGAGAACGGGGAGGTTGTGCTGGCCAGGGACAGCACGGTGATCCTCACCGGAGCGGGCGAATCCTTTACTGGGACCTCCGAGCGCATCCACATCAACTACCCCCTGCTCGCACAGGAGGTCGCCCCCGGTCAAAGCCTCTATATCGACGACGGGACCCTGCACCTGGAGGTCGAACGGGTGGAGGGAGAGGATGTCCTGTGCCGCGTCGTCGTCGGCGGCCCCCTGAGGAACACGAAGGGGGTCAACATCCCCGGGGCTACCCTGTCGCTTCCGGCGCTCTCGGAGAAGGACAAGGAGGACATCGCCTGGGGCATCCAGCACGGCATGGAGTACCTGGCCGTCTCCTTCATCAAGACACGAGGGGACGTCCTCGAAGTGCGCAGGCTGATCGAGAGCCACGGGGGCGCGATGAAGATCATCGCCAAGATCGAGACCCATCAGGCCGTCCAGAACCTGGCGGAGATCGTCGAGGTGGTGGACGGCATGATGATCGCCCGAGGCGACCTGGGGGTGGAGATCCCCACGGAGGATGTCCCGCTCGTCCAAAAGCACATCATCGAGATGTGTCGCTCGCGCGGCAAGGTCGTGATCGTGGCGACGCAGATGCTGGATTCGATGATCCGAAACCCGCGTCCCACCCGTGCTGAGGCCAGCGACGTTGCCAATGCCGTCCTGGACGGTACGGATGCCGTCATGCTGTCGGGGGAGACGGCGTCGGGGGCCTATCCGGTGGAGGCCGTGAGCACGATGCGGCGCATTGTCGACCGGGCGGAGGAGGAGCTGGGGATATGGTGCCTGCCCTGCCGCGAGCGCAGCTCGGTGTTCGGTGTCCCGGATGCGGTGAGCGACGCGGCCGTGCTGATATCCAAGCAAGTGTCGGCCTCGGCCATCCTCTCGCTGACCAAAAGCGGCTCCACGGCCAGGATGATCAGCAAGCATCGTCCTTACTGCCCGATTCTCGGGGTGACTCCCTCCCAGCAGACGTGGCGTGAGCTTGCGCTGTGGTGGGGGGTGCAGCCCGTTCGCCTGGCGGAGCTCTCGGACGTGAACGTCGCGGCCCGGGAGGCGATCAACGCCTGCGTCTCCGGAGGGTACGTTCCGGAGGGCGAGCTCGTCGTCATTACGGCGGGCATTCCTCTGGGACAGCCGGGATCCACGAATATGGTCGAGGTGCTTACGACGGGCAAGATTTTGCTCTCCGGAACGCCTTTGGTACGGAGGAACGCCACGGGCAAGGTCTGCCTCGCACGGACGCCCCAGACGGCCCTGGAGAAAGGGCATGAGGGGTGCATCCTTGTCGTTCGCCAGATCGAGGAGGCGCATCGTCCCGTCATGGAGAAGGCGGCGGCGGTACTCGTAGAGAGCGGGGCGCTGGTGGCCGAGGGCAACGCCATGGCCCTGGACTACGATCTGCCCTGCGTCATCGGCGTTGCGGATCTCTTCTCAACCCTTTCGGACGACGATATCGTAACCGTCGACGGAATGCGGGGACTGATTTATGCCGGAGACGTCAAGCTTGTCGTCTGAGGGGCCAAGCCGAACCCCAGGGCCGAGGCGAAGTGGAGTGCGCCATGTGGGCTGACGTGAGAACCTTTTTCGATATCTTCATCGTCTCTCTGGTCATCTATCGCATTCTGGTGCTGATGGTCGGAACGCGGGCGATTCAGCTGCTGAAGGGGGTGCTGATGCTTCTCCTCTTCTATCTGCTGGCCTCGATGCTTCAGCTCCGGCTCGTCTCCTGGCTGTTGGGCAAGGGGCTTTGGGCTCTGAGTTTCGCCATTCCCATCGTCTTTCAGCCGGAACTTCGAAAGATGCTGGAGGAGATCGGGCGCGGGAACCTGTGGCGTCACAAAATCCCTCTGGACGAGGCGAAGAACCTCAGCCGTCAGGTTGCAGGGGCGCTGAACTACATGAAGATCAACCAGATCGGGGCCCTCCTGGCCCTGCAGCAGGAGACCGGGCTGGGGGAGTACTGGCGCACGGCCGTCCATCTGGGGGCGGAGGTGTCTCAGGAGCTCCTCATATCGATATTTTGGAAGGACAATCCCCTGCACGACGGGGCCCTGATCATGGACAGGGAGAATCTGATTGCGGCCGGCTGCTATTTGCCCTTGGCCGATGCGCCGGAGATCTCCCGATGGTACGGAACTCGTCATCGTGCGGCTTTGGGGCTCTCCGAGGTCTCCGACGCGTTGGTTCTGATCGTCTCCGAGGAGCGTGGGGAGGTGTCCCTGGCCTTCAAGGGGCACCTTTCGAAAAATTTGAAGGAGCCTCAGTTGGAGAAGTTGCTGCTGCACTATTTCTCGGGACGGGAGGCCGTGCGCAGGACCTGGAGAGACCGCTTCCAGCGACTGGTACAATTGTTCTGGGAGTCCCCGGCGCAGCTCTGAGAAATGCCGGGGCGGGCGCGTTGGACGCGCCTCCCTGAGAGAGGGATGACTTAATTTCATGATCTCATCGAAGAATTTTGACGAAATCCTGACGTCCCCTTGGAGCCTTTGGGCCATCTCCGTCACGGCCGCGCTGTTGATGTGGTTCTACGTCATGGAATCGGATGAAAGCGGCTATGTGACGAGGCGTTTTTCGTGTCCGCTGGAGTATGAATCCCTCGACGCCCAGGCGACGCTGCGCAACAAGGTCTCCGAGGTCGATGTGGAGATTCGGGGACTGGAAGAGGTCCTGGCCCGTTTCGATTACGATTCCGTCTCCTGCGTCGTGGACCTCAGAAACCTGTCTCCGGGCAAGAAGTACACGCAGGACGTGAGGGTGAACCTGCCTCCCAACGTATCGCTGGTCTCCTGCACCCCGTCGCAGGTCGTCGTCGACCTGCTGCGCCAGGTCGTGCGCCTCATGCCCGTCGAGGTCGTCCTGCCCCAGGACATCCCCGACGGACAGTATCTGGAGGGGGTGGAGATCGTCCCGAAGGAGATCGCCATCCGCGGGGGGGAGAAGGATATCTCCAAGATCGGAGCGATCCAGATTCAACCGACCGTTCAGGAACTGCAGTCGGGCAAGGAGCTGCTCCTGCCCGTGAAGCTCTCGCAGTCCGAGCCTTTCGACGAGGAGGTCGCTCTGGAGCCCTCTCAAGTCCGGATGCGTGCCTCGTTGGTGCGCGGGCTGCCGAAGAAGAAGGTGCCCGTCAATCTGCGTCTGAGCGGTAAGCCCTCCTCGGACTACGAGCTCAAGGCCGTGGTGACGGACCCCTCCGAGGTGTACCTCGAGGGGCCGGCTTCCAGGCTGTCGCAAATTTCCTCGGTCGAGACCGAGACGGTCGATATCTCCTGGCTATCGGCCGATCAGATGCTGGTCGTGCCCCTGAAAGCGCCCAACGTGAAGGGGGTGTCCATCCTGAACGTCAAGTCGGTCCGTTTGTCGGTTCATCTGGAGCCCGCCAAGGCGACCACCCAGTTTTCCAACATCCCTGTCGCCATAAGGGCGGGGTCGGGCGAATCGGAGTGGGCCGCGGCCCCTTCGGTCGTCGTCGTGACGGTCGAGGGACTGCCCTCCAGAATAGCCGATATACGGCCCGAGGATGTCGGGCTCCAGGCTTATGTGGATCTCTCCAATATTTTTGTGGACTCCGCGGCTCTGCCGGTCAGGGTGGAGATCGCCTCGGAGGATCTGAAAGTGGTAAAAATTGAACCTCCCACCGTGACTGTGAGCACGGCGGAGGGCTCGGTGGGACGGTGAAGGCGTCATGAGGAACAAAAGAGTTCTGTTTGGGACGGATGGGGTCCGGGATGTCGCGAACCGCGGCGGGATGACTCCGGAGATGGCCCTGCGCCTGGGGAGGGCGTTCATCCTGTTCCTTGCGGAACGGGGAGTGCCGCGTCCCCGAATCGTTCTGGGGCGGGATACCCGACGCTCCGGTATGATGTTGGAAGGAGCCTTGTCGGCGGGGATGACCTCCGCCGGAGCCGAGGTCCTCTCCGTAGGAATCATCCCCACCCCCGGGGTCAGCTACGCGGTGCAGCACCTGGCGGCGGATGCGGGGGCGGTGATCAGCGCCTCTCATAACCCTGCGGAGTACAACGGTATCAAATTTCTCGATCGGGACGGCTGCAAACTTTCCGACGAGTCGGAGCTGAGCATCGAGGAGTATTTGGGCGACAATCTGACGGACGACTGGCGTCCGACCGGAGCTTCCATAGGAGAGATCCGCCAGATGCCCCACCTCGTGCACAGCTATGCGGAGCACTTGGCCTCCCTTCTGTCCTACAAGGACAACCTTCCTTCCAGGGTCGTGTTCGACTGCGCGCACGGAGCTGCCGGAGCGGTCATGCCGGCCCTTCTGGAACGGCTCGGGGTCAAGTGGTCCCTCATCGGGGCGGACCCGGATGGGCTCAACATCAACGAGGGGGTCGGGGTCATCCATATGCGCCACCTCGGCAATTACGTCAATGAGTTCTGCTGCGACCTGGGCTTTGCGTTCGATGGGGATGCGGACAGGGTTCTGATGGTGGACTCGAAGGGCAGGCCTATAGACGGCGATATCGCGATCTGGGTGCTGGCCCGCTGGCTTTCTGCCCGGGAGATGCTGGGGAATGGGGTCGTCGTGACGGTGATGAGCAACATGGCGCTCGAGGAGCACCTGAACAACGAGCAGATTCCGGTCTTTCGCTGTCCCGTGGGGGACCGCTACGTCCTGGAGACCATGAGGCGCCGTCAGGCCAGGCTCGGGGGCGAACAGTCCGGCCACATCATCGCCGACGCCTTCACCCGTACCGGGGACGGTCTGTGCACGGCGCTCGTCCTCCTGAATGCCCTGAGGGAGCTTGACGAGGACGTCGATACCTTGGTGGACCGCTTTGGCCGCTACCCACAGAAGCTCTCGAACCTGGTCCTGAGCCCGAAGTGCGTCTTGGATATGGAGCGCGTGGATGCGATCGCCGAGGAGGCCCAGCAGGGCATCAGGGGACGCGGGCGCGTGCTCGTGAGGCCCTCCGGGACCGAACCCCTGCTGCGCATCCTGGTCGAGGCCAAGGAGGAGCCCCTCGTCGATGAAATCTCCGCGCAGCTCATGGAACAGCTGAAGGCCTATTGCTGAGGAATTCGGGGCTGTCCCTGCGGGGGGAGCGGCGCTGAGCGCTGTTTTGAGGTAAGAAAGCGAGAACGAGATCTTATGAAACGTCAGTCGAAAGTAACGAAATGCCTGTTTCCCGTCGCCGGGCTGGGCACTCGTTTTTTGCCGGTGACCAAGGAGCTCGCCAAGGAGATGCTGCCCCTGGTGAACCGTCCGATCATCTCTTATGGCGTCGAGGAGGCTCTGGCCTCCGGGTGCTCGGATATCATCATGATCACGGGACGGGCCAAGCGTTCGATAGAGGACTACTTCGACCGGTCCTTCGAGTTGGAGCACCTGCTGAAGGCACGGGGAAAGGATGAGCTTCACGACCGGATGGTGGCGATCTCGAACCTGGCGGAGATCCTCTACGTCCGTCAGAGGGAACCCCTGGGGCTGGGGCATGCCGTGCTCTGCGGGGAGCCCTTCTGCCGTGGGGAGTACTTCGGCGTCGTCCTGCCGGACGACGTGTTTCTGGGCGAACAACCGATCATGTCGCAGCTGATCGACGTCCATGATCGGCTGGGGGGGACGGTGATCGCGCTCGAGCGCGTGGCGCGCGAGGACGTCTCCCGCTACGGCATCGTCCGGTCGGAGCCGCTCGAGGGGGATATCCACCGCATCCTGGACATGGTGGAGAAGCCCTCCGAAGAGGAGGCGCCCAGCGACTATGCCATCATGGGACGTTATGTGCTCTCCCCGTCCATTTTTCCTCTGTTGGCGGAGGGGCAGCTGGGGGCGGGAGGGGAGATTCAGCTCACCGACGCGCTTCGGCGTCTGGCTGCCGTGGAACCGGTCTGGGGGGTCGTCTATCGGGGGCGACGGTTCGACTGCGGAACCCAGAGGGGATGGCTTGCGGCCAACGTTCAGCTGGCCCTGGAGGATCCGGAGCTGCGTGACGTCGTCCTGAACGCTGTGAAGGCGGCACTGTGAGGGGGAGCGGACTTTCCTCTCGCGAACGCGTTGCAAACGAGGTTGCAAACGAGAACGAATCGCATGCGGCGGGCTTACGTCCCTTCAAAGGGGATGTGTAAGCCCGCCGCGTTGCAATCCATCTCGCCTTGGCGGTTCCCGATCAGATGTCCAGGTTCTTGACCTCGTGCGCGTAGGATGTGATGAAATCCCGCCTGGGCTCGACCTTGTCGCCCATCAGGATGTCGAAATATTCGTCGGCCAGGAGGTCGTCGTTGAGGTCGATTCTCCTGAGCACCCGGTTTGCGGGGTCCATCGTCGTCTCCCAGAGCTGGGAGGGGTTCATCTCTCCAAGCCCCTTGTAGCGCTGAACTCCGATCTTGGATGATTCCGGAGCTTCATCCACGTACTGACGCAGTTCCTTGTCCGAATAGCAGTACTGAACCTGCTTGCCCTTCTGGACCCTGTAGAGCGGGGGCTGTGCCAGGTAGAGATAGCCCTGGTTGATCAGCTCCGGCATGTGGCGGTAGAAGAAGGTCAGAAGCAAGGTGCTGATATGGGCACCGTCCACGTCGGCGTCCGTCATGATGATGATCTTGTGGTAGCGCAGCTTTTTGGCGTCGAACTCGTTGCCGATGCCGCAGCCCAGCGCCTGGATGATCGTGCGGATCTCGTTGTTGGAGAGCATCTTGTCGAGCCGCGCCTTCTCGACGTTCAGGATTTTGCCCCTCAGGGGAAGGATGGCCTGAAACGAGCGATCCCGCCCCTGTTTGGCGCTGCCACCGGCGCTGTCGCCCTCGACGATGTAGAGCTCCGTATTCTCCGGGGTCCTGGAGGAACAGTCCGCGAGCTTCCCCGGGAGATTCATGCCCGTCATGGAGCCCTTTCGGACAAGCTCCCGCGCCTTCTTGGCGGCCTCCCGGGCCTGTCGGGCCCGGAGGGCCTTTTCCACGATGGGGCGGAGGAGGTCGGGCGCGTCCTCAAACCAGGATAGGAGCCCCTCGTAGACGAAGGAGTCCACGGCACCCCTCACTTCGCTGTTCCCGAGCTTGGTCTTGGTCTGGCCCTCGAACTGGGGATTTCCCAGCTTGACGGACAGCACGCAGGTCAGCCCTTCCTTGAGGTCGTCGCCGGTGAGGTTCTCGTCCTTGTCCCGCAGAATCTTGTGGGTTCGGGCGGCCTCGTTGACGGCACGGGTCATGGCCGTCCGGAGCCCGGAGACATGCGTGCCCCCCTCGATCGTGTGGATGAGGTTGGCGAAGGAGAACACGCGCTCCAGATAGCTGTCGTTGTATTGGAATCCCATGTCGATGGCGATGCCGTCCCGTTCGCCGGAGAGAATCACGGGGGGGGCGAACAGCGCCGTCTTGCCCCGGTCCAGGTACTCGACAAAGGCCCGGATACCCCCGTCGAAGTGGTATTCCTTCCTCTCGCCGCTGCGTTCGTCGTCGACGGCGATGCACAGTCCCGGGTTCAGGAACGCGAGCTCGCGGAGGCGGCTTTTGAGCACGTCCAGGGAATGGCGGACCTCCTCGAAGATCGCGTCGTCGGGGAGGTAGCGGATCTGGGTGCCCCGCCAGTCCGCCGGAGTCCCGGGCGAGAGCTCGGTGACGGGAATGCCGCGCTCGAACCGCTGGGTCCGCTGGATTCCGTCCCGGGCGATGGTGACCTCAAGCCATCTCGAAAGCGCATTGACGACGGAGACGCCCACGCCATGAAGCCCCCCCGAGACCTTGTAGGCGCCATTTCCGAACTTGCCCCCTGCATGAAGGATGGTGAGGACGACCTCGCTGGTCGGACGTCCGTTGTAGGGATGGGGGTCCGTGGGGATGCCGCGTCCGTTGTCCCGGATGCTGATGCTCTCGTCGCCATGGATGGTGACCTCGATGCGGTCGCAGTGCCCGCCGATCGCCTCGTCGACGGCGTTGTCGACGACCTCGTAGATGAGGTGGTGGAGCCCCCGGGCTCCGGTGTCCCCGATGTACATGCCGGGACGTTTGCGTACGGCCTCGAGCCCTTCCAGTACCTGTATGCTTCCGGCGTCGTAGCCGCCTGTCGCGTTCTTGATGTCCTGCGTCATCTCGTAACCTTTTCCTCCCGGTGTGGCCTGCCGATTGCGGAAAAAACGCTCCCATTCCCTCGTCGAACGGGAAACGTGGAGCGTGGGGAGCTCTCGAGCCTTTTTCGGGGGCTCCCGGCGAGGGGCTTTCGTGGTATTTTTACTCTGCCCTCCCGCCCCGCAGGGCTGATATGATACATTGTCGTGTAAAACGTTTTGTGTCCAACCTGTTTATTATACCGTATTCGTCAGGGGTAAAAATTCCGAAGGGAAAGGTGCGTTCGAATCTTGAAGGTCCTGTCCGAACAAAGCATGCGCGTCAAGAATTTTCTGCTCTCCCTGCCCGGCCTCCTGCGCCGGGAGTGGAGGGCCGTCCTGGCGGTTCTGACGGCGAACGTCGTCTTCGCCTTCGCGGTCAGCTATTTCACCCTGCCCTACCGCTTTCCCGATCTCGGAATATCCGGTCTCGCCGTGCTCTCCAACTACGTGTTCGGCATATCGCCCAGCTGGATCATCTTTATCGGCAACGTGCTGCTGATCTTCTGGGGACGGAGGAGCCTGAACCTGCGTTTTTTGGTGCTGACCTTCTCCTCCATCGTCATCTTTTCGCTGTTCATCCCGATATTTCGGGACATCCCCCTGAACCTTCCGAGGGACAAGTTCATGGCCACGGTCATCACGGGGCTTCTGAAGGGCGTCGCCATCGGCATGCTCTTCAACATCGGAGGGTCCAGCGGCGGGCTCGACATCGTCGCGATGGTCCTGCGCCGGCGTCATGGAATAGAGGTGGGGCGTTTTTTCATCTTCGTCAACTTCTTCATCCTCGCGCTCTCGGTGGGGGTGGTGGGGCTGGAGCCCGTGGTCTATGGAGCCGTCGGCCTCTATGTCTTCGGCATCACTCTGGACAGTGTGACGCGCAGCTTCGACAAACGCAAACAGGCCTTCATCATCACGAACGTTCCGGACGAGGTCTGCCGATTCATCACCGCGAAGGGCAAGGGGGTGACGCGCCTCGAGGGGCACGGAGCCTACACGGGGCAGCCTCGTCCCGTACTGATCTCCCTGCTGGAGCCTCGGCAGGTGGTTCAGCTCAAGGCGTTTCTCAAGGAGAAGGACCCCAGGGCCTTCGTCTCCATCTGCGATGCGACCGAGGTGCTGGGACAGGGATTCAAGAGCTGGAAATCGCTTTAGGGGGCGGGCCGGAACGGTTGGTGCAGGGACGGTGGGCGGCGGCGCTTGCGCTATAATGACGTGAGCGTCTGGATTGGCGGAGAAAGACAACGGAAAACGCTCCCGCTTCCGAAGGGGCGTTGTCAGAGGTGAATTCTGAATGATATGGAACAAACTGAAGAAGGCGCTGGGGCTCGATCCCAACGAGCGTGCGCTGAGGAAGTACGAGGCCGTTGTGGAGCAGATCAACGAGCTCTCGGAGGAGCTGGAGGCCAGAGGCGAGGACGAACTGCGGGCCATGGGGGTCCGGCTGCGCGAGCGGGCAAGGGACGGGGAGGACCTCGCGGACCTGTTGGTGGAGGTTTTTGCGCTGGTGCGCGAGGTGTCCCGGCGGACGATAGGGCTTCGGCACTACGACGTGCAGCTGATCGGAGGCATGGCCCTGCACGACGGGCGCATCGCCGAGATGAGGACCGGCGAGGGAAAGACCCTCGTAGCCACCTTGGCGGTCGTCCTGAATGCTCTCTCCGGCGAGGGGGTGCACCTCATCACGGTCAACGATTACCTGGCCAAGCGCGACGCCGCCTGGATGGCCCCGATCTACAACTTCCTCGGGCTCTCCGTGGGGGTCATCTACCCCTACATGCCGCCCGAGGAGCGGTACGAGGCCTACAGGGCGGATATCACCTACGGCACCAACAGCGAGTTCGGGTTCGACTACCTGAGGGACAATATGGTGATGCACGCGCAGCAGATGGTCCAGCGCTCCCATGCCTACTGCATTGTCGACGAGGTGGACTCGATCCTCGTGGACGAGGCGCGGACGCCCCTCATCATCTCCGGGCCCTCCGACGACAACGTCGAGCTTTACGTCAAGGCGGACGGGGTCGCCCGTCAGCTGACGGAGGGCAGCGATTACGGGAAGGACGAGAAGGAACGCAACGTCGCCCTCACGGAGGCCGGCATTCAGCGTTGCGAGGACATCCTCAAGATGCCGGGGCTTTTCTCCGACGCGGCAAAGTCCGAGCTGGCCCACCGCATCGTGCAGGCCCTGAAGGCCCATCGCCTGTTCCAGCGCGACGTCGACTACGTGGTGAAGGACGGGGAGATCGTGATCGTCGACGAGTTCACGGGTCGCCTCATGGTGGGGCGCCGCTATTCGGACGGGCTCCATCAGGCCATCGAGGCGAAGGAGCGCGTGAAGGTCGGGCGCGAGAGCCAGACCCTGGCGACGATAACCCTCCAGAACTACTTCCGCATGTACCGAAAGCTGGCCGGCATGACGGGCACGGCGGCCACGGAGGCCGAGGAGTTCAAGGAGATCTACGGGCTCCAGGTCGTGACCATCCCGACGCACCGGCAGATGGTCCGCCAGGACTTCCCCGACGTGATCTACGGGACGACCCTGGAGAAGTTCGGCGCCGTCGCCGACGACGTGGAGGAGTGCCACAAGCGCGGCCAGCCCGTCCTCGTCGGCACGACGTCCATCGAGAACTCCGAGCGGGTCAGCAAGCTGCTCAAGGCTCGGAAGATCCCCCATCAGGTCCTGAATGCGAAGCACCACGAGAAGGAGGCTCACATCGTCGCACAGGCCGGACACCTCGGGGCCGTGACCGTGGCGACCAACATGGCCGGGCGCGGTACGGACATCATGCTTGGAGGAAATCCCGAGTTCCTGGCCAGGGAGAGGCTGCTCTCCGACCGCCCCTCGCTCGATTGGACCGTCAAGGGCCTGGATGAGGAGGACGTCTACGCCTACTTCGTGCGCTACTCGAATCTGCAGGCCGAGGATCTCGCGCGCAATTACCTGCGGGACCGCCGCCTTGCCGGCGAGGGAGGGAGCACCTTTGAGTTTTTGAGCGGTGTCTTCGGCCGCATCAAAAAGGCCTACGAGACTCATCTCGAGGTGTTCCGTTCCGATTGCCAGGGGGAACACGACAAGGTCGCCGCTCTGGGGGGGCTGGCGATCATCGGAACGGAGCGGCACGAGTCGCGGCGCATCGACAACCAGCTCCGGGGACGCTCCGGACGTCAGGGCGACGCGGGCATGAGCCGCTTCTACCTCTCGCTGGAGGACAATCTGCTGCGTCTCTTCGGCTCCGAGCGCATTCAGGGCCTGATGGGGCGGCTGGGCATGAGGGACGGAGAGGCCATCGAATCCGGTATGCTCTCGAAGGTCATCGAATCCTCCCAGCACAAGGTCGAGCAGATGCACTTCGACATCCGCAAGCAGCTGCTGGCCTACGACAACGTCATGAACCGTCAGCGCGAGGCCGTCTACAGCGAACGTCAGACCATCCTGAACGACGGGGAGATCGTCGACTACGGCTGGGGCGTTATCAACGGGGTCATCGCGGAGCTTCTGGACCGCTATTTCCCAGAGGAGGGGGAGCCGGACGCCGCGCGGGCGGCGGCCCGGATACGCGCCATTTTCGGTTCGGGGAGCGACGAGCTGGTGGCGAAGCTCGACAGCCGGGAGGGTCTTGAGCTGGTGCGGGAAGAGATCGTCTCGTTCCTGAAGGCCCGCTATGACAAGAAGGTCGAGGAGCTGACGCCCGAGATCGCTCAGGGCCTCGTCCGCTACGTGGTGCTCAACACTCTGGACGACGCCTGGCGCGACCACCTCCTGGCCATGGACGAGCTGAGGCGCGGCATCGGCCTGAGGGCCATCGGGCAGAAGGACCCCCTGTTGGAGTACCAGTTCGAATCCTACAATCTCTTTCAGGAGATGATGCTTCGGGTTCGGGAGTCCTTTGCGGAACAATTTTTCCGTGTCCGCGTGGTGACCGAGGACGAACGACACAGCAAACGCCACGTCTCCGAGGGGCGCGACTTCCAGCTTCCCGGCTTCGGACCGGGTGCGGGGACTCCGGAGGACTTGCCGCGCGGCGGGGAGGGGCGGCCGGAGCCCGTCCGGAAGGGGCCCCGGGTGGGGCGTAACGACCCCTGTCCCTGCGGGAGCGGGAAAAAGTACAAGCATTGCTGCGGCAAAGCCTCGTGAGGACCTCGCCGCCATCGAAGGGAGAGAGTTGCGGATGAGTCTGGGAATGAAGCTTTTTTCGAGAAGGCTCTTTTTCTCCGGGGCGGTGCTCGGCATTCTTCTCCTGCTTCCAACGGTGGTTGGGGCGGAGGCGCCCGGGTACGACCTCCCGCAGATGCGGCGGGTGAATCCCGATTTTTCGACCTATCCCGACGCTCGGGGCATCGTCTGGCTCAAGCGGATAGCCTATGAACCGGCCTCGGCCGGAGGCCTGCTGCGGACTCACCTCTGGGTGCTGCTGGGCCGCAGCGGGCTGGATCCGCGATGGCTGAACTGGGAGATCCCCGAGCCCCCGGGAGGAACCACCAGGATGCTGGAGGCGAGTGTCCACGCCTTCGACTCCGGGCGTAAGGTCGCGGATGTGGCTCCGATCGAGCGGGTCCAGGGCGGTGTTACGATGCACTCCGTTCGCTTCGGCGAACTTCCGGAGCCCTTCGTCCTGGTCCTGTCCTGGCAGGACGAGCTTCCTTCGGGACTCTCCTTGGAGGACATGGTCCGGACTCGGGAAGATCTCCCCCTGTGGGAGTCCGTCGTGGAAGTCGTGGTTCCCGACGGGCGTCCCTTCTTTCATCGTTCCCTTCCGGATGTTCGTCCCGAGGTCCGGAAGGACGCGGGAGGTTCACGGTACGTCTGGCGCGCCCTGAACACGCCCTCCTCGCTTTCGGGACGGCTGCGCGCCGTCTCCGGAGGCGGGGTGGCCTTCGGTATGCGTCATGGGGCGGAGGCTGTAGCCAGGATGATGCGGCACAGGGCCTCCGCGGCCGTTCCGTCGGCTCCGCCCGCGGCTCTCGAGGGCTTCCGAAAGGGGACGGAGGCAGGAACGTCCGCTCTGCTCTCCTGGCTTTATGGACAACCCGAGGCCGTCTTGCCCTCGGAGGGCCTTCGGGATCTGCCCTCGGAGGGGCCGTGGACGCGGGAGGAGAAGCTGCTGCTGGCTCACGCATGGCTTCGTGAGCGGGGCCTGAGCCCGCTCCTGCATTGGAGGCTGCCCTTCGAGCCCGACGGCGACACCCCCGTTTCTCCCGGGCTGCTGAGGGAAGCGGTTTTGGAGATCCCCCCTTTCAAGGGTTCCAAGTTCAAGGAAAGCTTTTTCTGCGATATGGAGGATGCCCCCAGAATCGGACGGACCTCCCCCCTGCTGATGGGGGAGAGGGTTTTCCGGGCGGCCGAGGACGGACGAATGGCGAGTCGAAAAATCCCCGAGTCGAAGGCGGCCGAAAACCGCCTGCGTGCGCTGCTCGATCTCAGGCTGGCCCCCGATGGCGCCCTGAGCGGCAGGGTGCGTCTCCAGGCGCGCGGGACTTGGCGCTCCATGCTGTTTCGCGACGAAGGGGCTGGAGAGGTCCACCTGAGGCATCCTCTTTCCCTTCTGTTTCCCAATATCAAGGGGTACCGGGATCTTCGATTCCGGGAATCCAGGGGGGAGACCGAGCTCTCCTTCGAACTCGGCGGGATGTCGGGCATTCTGGGGATGCAGGGCAAAAACCTGTTGGCGATTCCCCCGGCCTTTGTGCCCGAGGCACTGACCTCCCTGACGGATGGCCCCGTTCCCTTCGATCTGGCCTTTCCGTTTCTCCTGGAGCAGCGGCTGACCCTTCTGTTGCCTCAAGGGACAGCGAAGGTGATCCTGTCCGCCGATTCCGAACGGGCCTCCAGAAAGGTCCACTACAGCGACAGTTGCAAACTGACGAAATTGAAGAAACTTACGGCGGAGGCCCGGATTCAGGTCTCGGCGACGAGGATGGCCGAGGACGATGCATCCGCATTGAAGGCGGCGGTCGAGTTTTGGAGAAACTTTTCGACTCGGCCCGTTCCCGTTCAGATGAGGAACGGGAAGTAGGGAAGAGTCCTTCGGCTGGGCTCGGGAGGGCGAGACGCTCTATGTTTGGGGAGGTTGTTTGGGAATGTCGGACAATGTGTTGAGGACTTCGGCCGTTTCCTATCCGAAGGAGGCCCTCGTTCGGGCGGTCCGCTCCGTCGCGGAGAAGATGGGGAAGAACGTCCCGGAGGGGATGGCGTTCGAGCTGGAGCGCCCCAGGCACGAGGGACAGGGCGACCGGGCCGCCAGTGCCGCCATGCAGCTGGCCAAGGTCTTCGGCGTCGCTCCGCGGGAGCTCGCGGGCCGGATCGTCGAACGTCTTCAGGAGGACGAAAGCGGGTTTATCGAGAGGCTGGAGGTCGCCGGGCCGGGATTCGTCAACTTTTTCCTGTCCAGGAAGTGGTTTGCCGCCGTTGCCGAGGAGGTCCTCTCGCGTGGGGAGCGCTACGGAGCGCTGGATCTGGGGGAGGGGCGCAGGGTCCAGGTGGAGTTCGTCAGCGCCAATCCGACGGGTCCCCTGCACATCGGCCACGGGCGCGGCGCCGCCGTAGGGGATGTCGTCGCCAATATCCTCGCCTTCACGGGCTGGAACGTCGAGAGGGAATACTATATCAACGATGCGGGACTTCAGATGGAGATGCTGGGACGGTCCACACAGGCCCGATACTTCGAGCTTCTGGGACGCCCCGAGACGGTCCCCTTCCCTGAGAACGGCTACCGGGGGGCGTACATCGTCGATCTGGCCCGGGCGGTTCTCGATTCGGAGGGAGAGCGGTTCCTTGCGGAGACTCCCGCGGACAGCCTGCCCTGGTTCAAGCGATATGCGGGTGGGGTGATCCTCGGCCAGATCGAGGAGGATCTGCGGAACTTCGGGGTGAGCTTCGACGTCTGGTTCTCCGAGGCCTCCCTCTATGAGCGGGACTTGGTGCGCCTGGCGATGGAGGACCTTAAAAAGCGCGACTACGCCTTCGAGTCGGAGGGGGCCCTCTGGTTCAAGACGACGGATTTCGAGGACGACAAGGATCGCGTTCTGATCCGAAACAATGGGGCTCCCACCTATTTCGCGTCGGACATCGCCTACCATCGCGACAAATTCGTGACCCGGGGGTTCGATCGGGTCATCGACGTGTGGGGGGCGGATCATCACGGCTACATTCCGAGGATCAAGGCGGGGGTGGGGGCGATCGGCAAAAGCCCCGATGACCTCGACGTGCTGCTGATCCAGCTGGTCAACCTGATGCGGGACGGTCAGCCCGTGGCGATGTCGACCCGCTCGGGGGAGTTCGTCACACTCAAGGAGGTCCTGGAGGAGGTCGGCGTCGACGCGACACGCTTCTTCTTCCTGATGCGCCGGAGCGACAGTCAGCTGGATTTCGACCTGGATCTCGCCAAGAGGCAGAGCAGCGACAATCCCGTCTATTACGTGCAGTACGCCCATGCCCGGATCTGCAGCATCGTCCGGGAGTGGGAGGCTCGGGGCGGCAGGGCGGACCGGCTCCGCGCGAAGGGGGCCTCCGTACCGGAGGAGCTGTTCGAGGACGGAGCGGCGCGCGCCTTGGCGGACTGTCTGGCGCTTTTCCCGAGGGAGGTGGAGAACGCGTCGCGGGATCTGGCCCCACAGATGCTGACGGGTTATGCGGGGCTGCTCGCCGGCGCCTTCCATTCCTTCTACAACACCAACCGGATTCTGGGTGAGCCCGAGGATGTGGAGCTCGGCCGTCTGAGGGTAGCGGAGGCCGTGCGCGTCGTTTTGCATACCTGCCTGGGCCTTCTGGGCGTGAGCGCCCCCGAGCGGATGTGACATGCCTCCCCTGAGGCGGATCGTCGTTGCAGCGTTCGTCCTCCTCGTCCTTTTTATTATTGGAACGCACTATTTTTTCGAGGCCCGCAGGATTGCCCAGCTCAAAGCTGCGGTCGAGGAGCGGGAGGCGCTTCTTCGGCAAAAACAGGAGAGCGTGCGGGATTACCGGGAGAAGGTGGTTTTTTACAGCTCCCAGGAGGGCATCGAGCACATGGCCCGGGAACACTACAACCTCGTTTTTCCCAACGAGCGCGTCATCCTTATCCGGAGCGACGACGCCGGGCCGGGGGGCGTGCCCTGAGTTTTCCGGATAGGATCGGCCCGGAACGATCCTTGCCCTTTGGCTGCTTCCGCGGTATAATTCCCAAGTTTATATGGCCCTGCCTCTTTCGTCGAAAAGAGGCCATCAGACCAAGGGGAGGAGGTGAAAGACGTGCGACATTACGAGATGCTGACCATCCTGAGCGCCGAGATCGAGGAGCCCAAGGAGGAGGTCGAAAAGATTCAAGAGGTCGTACGCAGTCTGGGAGGAGAGGTGACCCAGACGGATGTATGGGGCAAGAAGCGTCTTGCCTATCCCATCCAGAAGAAGGCCGAGGGCGTTTATGTGCTCTTCACCTTCGATCTCGAGCCCGCTCAGACGTTCGAGCTCAAGCGCGTGCTGGGATTGCGTCCGAACATCTACCGCCAGATGATCATCCTGCTGGATGACTAGTTGAGGGCGGAGCGATGGCGAGAGGGTTCAATAAGGTCGTCCTGATGGGAAACCTGGCCCGCGATCCCGAGGTCCGTTACACGGTCGAGAAACGGGCGTGGGCGAGGTTTACCGTTGCCGTCGGCTACAGTTGGAAAAACAAGAACGGGGAGTACCAGGATGCCGCGGATTTCATTCCCGTGGTCGCTTGGGGGCCCCTGGCGGACCGTTGCGGCCGTTACCTGAAGAAGGGAAGCGGCGTCATGGTGGAGGGAAGGTTGCGGGTGCGCAGTTACGAGGCCCGTGACGGATCCGGAAAGAAGTACACCACCGAGGTCGAGGCCACCGAGGTCATCTTCGTGGGAGGCCGTAAGAGCTCGGATGAGGACGCCTTCAGCGCTCAGTCCTCGAGGCCCGCGCATGGATTTTCCGACGACGGGGATTTTGGGAAGAGCATCCACGAAAAGGGCTTCAGCGACGACTTTCCGATGGATTTTTCCGAGATGGAGAGGGACGATAAGGATTCGGAGGCCGAAATCCCCTTTTAGGGGAAAATCGGTCCTTTGTTTTGGTGGGCTTCGATTCGGTGAGGAAACCGAAGCGGCCCTGGAGTAAGGAGGATTTGACAGTGAGCGGAGAGAACAGACCGGCTCCCACGGCCACCGAAAGACCTCGCGGGGGTATGCGCAGGGGAGGCCCCAGGCGCCGCCCGAAGTTTTGTTTCTATTGCGTGGAGAAGCAGGAGAAGGTCGATTACAAGGATGTCGAGAAACTGCGCAAGTACATCAGCGAGCGCGGGAAGATCATTCCCCGCCGCGTAACCGGCAACTGCGCCAAGCATCAGCGGCTTTTGACGGAGGCTATCAAGAGAGCCCGTTATATGGCTTTGCTGCCCTATACGCTGGACTGATTGTCGCTCTTTGCGCCCCGTACGTTTTTTGTCCCCCATCGTGGGGACGCCGGGCCGTGCGGGTGTTGCGAACAGTCGCAAATGCCAGGGGAGAAGCCGCTCAGGGCCTCTCCCTTTTTGTCTGACCGGGAGGAATCATGGCGGAACCCGAAAAACTGTCCCCAAACGATACCGGAGCCTCCTTCATCCGGGTGCTCCTCTTCGCCGCCCTCGCTGTTTTGCTCTTCTCCTCGGGCACTTTCCTGCCCATCCTGGGGTTCTGGGGGCTGCTGATGACGCCTCTGCCCCTGGCGCTCCTCGGCATGAGGCAGGGGCTTCGCCGGCAGACGGTGGGAACGGCCCTGGCGGCGGGCGCCGTCCTGTTGCTTTTCGATCCCCTGTCGGCTTTTTATTTCCTGGTGAGTCAGGGGCCGCTCTCCTTCGCACTCTCGCTTGCCCCGCGGAGAGGGCGCAGCGGGGGGGAGTCCCTGCTTCTCTGCTCCATGGTCTCGATTGCCTCGAAATTGGTGCTCCTTGGGGTCTTTCTTGCCCTGACGGGACGCAATCCTCTTATGCCGGACCCCGAGCAGCTCCGTCAGATTTTCTCCCACCTCTACGACGAGGTGGCTTTGGAGGGGGACCAGCTCCAGGCCCTCAGGGAGGCCGTCGAAGGGATGATGGCGCTTTTCCCCTACATGATGCCCTCCCTTCTGTTGCTCTCCTCGGCCCTGGACGCCTTTCTCAACTACAGGCTGGGCGAGTTCTTCCAGAGAGGACGGGCGAGCGCGCCCCCCGCCCTTCCTCCCTTTCCGGAATGGCGGTTTTCCAGAACGTTGCTTCCGGCGATGTTCCTGGCCTTTTTTATGGAGCTGGCCATCACGGACTGGACGGCGGGGGCGATGTTCGCGATGAATTTGAAGCTCGTGCTGAACGTCTTTTTTTTCGTGCAGGGGCTGTCGTTGCTTTGGTGGTGGCTGCTGCGCCGCCGGGTGGGGCTTTTGGGGCGCTTTGCCGTCCTGGTTCTTCTCGTCGTGCCGTTTGTGTGGCTTTGGCTGGTCTTCCTGGGCATGGGGGACATGATTTTCGACCTGAGACGCCGCGGAAGAGGAACGAGCGGATCGGGGCGCGGTTGAGGTTTTCCTGGAAATGGAAAGGGGAGTCGTCCGATGCAAGTTATTTTGAAGGCGGATGTGAACAAAATAGGCCGTGCGGGCGAGCTGCTGACCGTCAGCGACGGGTACGCCCGGAACTTCCTGTTCCCCCGCGGGCTGGCCGAGGAGGCCACGGCGGGGAAGGTCGCGGACCTGAAGGAGCGTCAGAAGCACCAGAAGGCGAAGGAGGAAAGGCTGCGCCAGGAGGCGGAGCAGGCCCGTCAGGCGATTCAGGGCAAGACCGTCCGTATCGAGGCCACTGCGGGGGAGAACGGGAAGCTCTTCGGGAGCGTGACCGCCGCGCAGATCGCCGAGGCCCTTGAAGCTCAGCACGGCCTCAAGGTGGACAAGCGCGACATCAAGACGGCCGATGCCGTGAAACAGCCCGGCAACCATCCCTTTACCCTGAAGCTGTACCCCGGGGTGGTCGCGGAGATGGTCCTGTCCGTGGCGGTCCGTGGCGCCTGACCCGCGGCGGGAGAAGCGTAGAAACCAACAAGAGGAAGGGGATTGCACCCTGTCATGCAGCTCTATGATCGCGTGCCCCCCCAGAACCTGGGGGCCGAACGTGCCGTTCTGGGGGCTTGTCTCCTGGAACACGAGGCGCTGGGTATCGCTCTTGAGACCCTGAGGGCCGAGGATTTTTACGACCTGAACCACAGGACGGCCTTCGAGGTGATGAGCGGCATGTACGCTGCCAATCGCCCGGTGGACCTCGTGACCTTCGGGGAGGAGCTGCTCAAGCGGGGCGTGTTCGAGAAGCTGGGGGGGCAGCCCTTCTTCGCCTCCCTCGTCGCCGAGGTGCCCACCACGGCCAACGTCGGCTATCACGCCGATATCGTCCGGGAAAAATCGGTCAAGCGACGGCTCATCGAGGCCGGGAGCAAGATCGTCAGCCTGGGGTACTCCAGCGATCTGGAGAGCGCCATGATCATGGACGAGGCGGAGCGCGCCGTCTTCGAGGTCTCCCAGAACAACAACCGGGTGGATTTCCGGCCCGTCCGGGACATCCTGGGGAGCACCTTCCAGAAGATCGAGCAGCGCTACCAGCAGAGCGGCTCGGACGTCAGCGGGTTCGACTCGGGCTTTACGGACCTGGACCGGCTGACGGGCGGTTTTCAGCCCGGAAGCCTGAACATCATCGCCGCCCGGCCCTCCATGGGAAAGACGGCGTTTGCCCTCAACATCGCGCAGTTCGGGGGCGGCGGGCGCAACGCGGCCGTCCTGATCTTCAGCCTGGAGATGTCCGCCGAGCAGCTGGTGCAGCGTATGCTGGGCTCGCAGGCGCAGGTGGACATCCAGGCCATGAACACGGGGACCATGGGCAAGAGCGATTGGGACGAGCTGCAGAACGCAGCCGGGATCCTGACGCGGAGGCCCATCTTCATCGACGACAGCTCCATGCTGACGACCATGGACTTCCGCGCCCGATGCAGGCGCTTCAAGGCCCGGCACGAGAGCCTGGGGCTGATCGTCGTGGATTACCTTCAGCTCATGAGCTTTGGCGGCCGACAGACGGACAATCGGCAGCAGGAGGTCGCGGAGATCTCGAGGATGCTCAAGGGGGTGGCGCGCGAGCTGGACTGTCCCGTGCTCGCCCTCTCGCAGCTCTCGCGCGAGACGGAGAAACGGCCGGACAAGAAGCCCATGCTGTCGGACCTCCGGGACTCCGGCGCCATCGAGCAGGACGCGGATACCGTCATGTTCCTCTACAGGCCGGACTACTACGAGGAGTCCAAGCCCGACTTGGACAGCGAGGCCTTCCTGAGCCTGGCCAAGAACCGCAACGGTCCTACGGACATCGTACATTTGGTGTTTCGAAGGCAGATCACCCGTTTCTTCAACGCGATGCAGCATTGACCCATGGGATCCTTTGTCCGAGGGGCAGGGGGGCACGGAGGAGTCTCGGTTTTGCGCAGTCCGCCTCGTGACGGGGCTGCTGGGGCGGGATAAACTTTGGACATGTTCGATTTCCTATTCCCCGAACCCTTCGGGGCAAAAAACGACGAAACGCGGGCGGCCGCATGCCCGACTGCCGTGGATGCGGCCGGGAGGGGAGCGCTTTGACCTCTCCCCACATTGCCGCCCTACTGAAGGGCCTTCCCGAGAAGCCGGGCGTCTACATCATGCGGGACGCCGAGGGGACCGTGCTCTACGTGGGCAAGGCCATCAGGCTCCGCCGCCGCGTGTCGTCGTACTTCCGGCACTCGGGCTTCGCCTCGCCGCGCCTGCGCAAGCTGGTCTCCCTCGTGCGGGACATCTCCGTGATCCGCACCGAGAGCGAGGCGGAGGCCCTTATCGTCGAGGCCAAGCTGATCCGCCGCTACTCGCCCTTCTTCAACGTCGACCTCAAGATGAGCGACCGCTACCCCTACATCCGCATCACGAACGAGACCTTCCCTCGCCTGGAGATCACGCGCCGAAAGGACGACGACGGCTCCGTCTACCTGGGTCCCTTCGTCAGTGCGGGGAACATCCGGACCCTGCTGCGGCTGGCGGAGCGCTACTTCCCTCTGCGCGTCTGCCGGGGCGAGGTGCGTCCCGACCCGGAGCGGCGCCCCTGCCTGGAGTACAGCCTAGGGCGTTCCATGGGGGCCTGCGCGGCGCTCTGCACGGAGTCGGAGTACCGCGAGCGGGTGAACGACATCATTCTGCTGCTCCAGGGCAGCACCGCGGAACTGGTCGAACGGCTGCGGCGCAGGATGGACGCGGCCGCGAAGCGAATGGCCTTCGAGGAGGCCGCGCGGTATCGCGACACCATCCGCGCGCTGTGGAAGATCTCGCGCCAGCGCGTCTCCTCGGCGCTGCAGGAGGACCTTGACGGCGAGACCTGGCAGGTGCTCACCCGGATGCAGGAGCTCTTCGGGCTCAGGACCATCCCGTGGCGGATGGACGCCTTCGACATCTCCCACATGTCCGGGCACGAGACCTACGGGTGCTGCGTCGTCTTCGAGCAGGGGCGTCCCAACCCCTCCCTGTACCGGCGCTTCAAGATCAAAAGCGTGCCGGACGGGGAGATCGACGACTTCAGCTCCATGCGGGAGACGGTGCTGCGCCGCTACCGGCACGTCCTGGATCGGTCGGAGCCCATGCCGCAGCTGGCCCTGATCGACGGCGGCCCCATCCAGCTGGAGTTCGCCCTGAAGGCCCTGGGGGAGCTGAAGCTGGAGCTTCCTCTCGTCGCACTGGCCGAGCGGGAGGAGCTGATCTACTTGCCCGGCCGTCCGCACGATCCCGTCCGCCTGGGGCTCGACGACCCCGTCCTGCAGCTGCTCCAGCGCCTGCGCGACGAGGTCCACCGCTACGCCATCACGACGCACCGCAGCGCGAGGGCGGGAAGGCTGCGCCGGTCGGCGCTCGAGGACGTCCCCGGCATCGGCAAGGCGCGTGCGGCGCAGCTCCTGGTGAAGTTCGGCTCCGTCCGGCGCATCGCCACCCTGGAGCCCGAGGAGCTCTGCACCGTCCCGGGGCTCGGCCCCGCTCTGGCCCGAAAGATCGTCGAGCATCTGAGGGGGACGGGGAGGGACTGAGCGCCGTCCCATGAAATGCCGGAGCGGGCGAAGTGTTCCGGCCTTGCCGTTTTTTGCGGTTTGCGTTTTTATCGGCTTTTCCCTTGGAGCAACGCTCGTATTGTGCTATTCTAATCCTCGCTCATGTATGGAAGATAAAAATGAGGAGGATTCATCGTCATGGAAAAGGAATATTCCGTCCGGATCGGCGAGCAGCCGCTCGTGTTCCGGACGGGCAAGGTAGCCAAACAGGCAAACGGTGCGGTGCTGGCTTCTCACGGGGAGACGGTCGTTCTGACGACGGCCTGCGTGACCGACACGCCCCGCACGGGCATAGATTTCTTCCCCCTGCTGGTGGATTTCGAGGAGCGCTACTACTCGGCCGGCAAGATTCCCGGCGGGTTCATCAAGCGCGAGGGGCGTCCCTCCGAGTCGGCCATCCTCAGCGCGCGCGTCACGGACCGCTCCATCCGCTCGCTGTTCGACGACGCCATGCGCAACGACGTTCACGTGGTGAGCACGGTCATGGCGATGGACCAGGCCTATCCGCCCAACGTGCTGGGCATCAACGCGGCCTCGGCCGCCCTGTCCATCTCGGGCATTCCCTGGGGGGGACCGGTGGGGGCGGTGCGCATCGGCCTCGTCGACGACAAGCTGGTCGTCAATCCCTCGGAGGCTCAGATGGCCGATTCCCGCCTGGAGCTTCTCGTCGCCGGACACGACGACGGCATCACCATGGTGGAGTCCGGGTCCCACGAGGTGTCCGAGGAGATCCTGGTCGACGCCCTTGACCTGGCCCATTCCGAAATTCGCAAGCTGATCGCCCTCTTCCGCCGGATGAAGGAGGAGATCGGCAAGCCCGAGATTCAGATTCCCCTTCCCGAGCGGATCCCCGAGATCGACGGCTGGGTCCGCGCGAACCTGGATCGTGAGATCGACGCCGCCGTACGCATTCACGAGAAGAAACCGCGTTACGAGAAGATCGCCGAGGTGAAGAAGGCGGCCAAGGAGCACTTCGCCGAGACGTTCCCCGACAAGGGGGAGTACATCGCCGCCTGCATCGACGGCCGCGTCAAGGACATCATGCGCGCCATCATCGTCGACGAGGGCGTCCGTGTCGACGGCCGCGCGATGGACGAGTTGCGACCCATCCTCTGCGAGACGGGGATTCTGCCCAGGGTCCATGGCTCGGCCCTCTTCACGCGCGGGGAGACCCAGGCGCTGGCCGTGACGACGCTCGGCATGGTGGGGGAGGACGACCAGGTGCTGGACGGCATAAAGCTGGACGAGCCGGCCAAGCGTTTCATCCTGCACTACAACTTCCCGCCCTATTCCGTTGGCGAGGTGCGGCCGATGCGCGGTCCCGGACGGCGCGAGATCGGCCACGGCGCCCTGGCGGAGCGCGCGCTGCGCCCCGTCATCCCCACGGAGGAGGAGTTCCCCTACGTGGTGCGGGTCGTGTCCGACATCCTGGAGTCCAACGGCTCGAGCTCCCAGGCCAGCGTCTGCGGCGGGAGCCTCTCCATGATGCACGCGGGCGTGCCCCTGCGTCGCCACGTGGCGGGAATCGCCATGGGCCTCATCAAGGAGGGGGACAAGGTTCGTGTACTGACGGACATCCAGGGCCTCGAGGACCACTACGGCGACATGGACTTCAAGGTGGCCGGGACGCGTTTGGGGGTCACGGCCCTCCAGATGGACAACAAGGCGGGCGGCATCACCCGGGAGATTCTGCAGAACGCGCTCTCGCAGGCGAAGAAGGCCCGCATGGAGATCCTCGACAGGATGGAGGCCGCCATTTCCGTCCCGGACTCCCTCTCGCCGAACGCGCCGCGTATCCTCAAGATCAACATCGACCCCGAGAAGATCCGGGACGTCATCGGCCCCGGCGGCAAGACGATCCGCGGCATCACCCAGAAGACCGGGGTCAAGATGAACGTGGAGGACACGGGCGAGGTGAGCATCGCCGGACCGACTCAGGAGCAGGTGGACGAGGCCCGGTCGATGGTCCTGGCCCTGACGAAGGACCTGGAGGCCGGCGAGATCTACTGGGGTACGGTCACGAGACTGATGGCGTTCGGCGCCTTCGTGGAGTGCCTGCCGGGCAAGGAGGGGCTGCTGCACCTCAGCGAGATGAGCACGCACCGCGTCCCCAAGGTCGAGGACGTGTTCAAGCCCGGCGACCGGGTGCTCGTCATGGTCAAGGAGATCGACGACATGGGCCGCGTCAACCTCACCCGCCGGCGGCTCCTGGCCGACGAGAACAAGGTGCGCGAGGCCGGTCTGGCCGAGGCCCTGCCCGAGGAGCACGAGCGCGACAATCTGATCGCGAGCATCGCCGACAAAGCACCTTCCGCACCCCGGGGCGACCGGCCCAGCTACGGCGGCGATCGCGGTGACCGCGACCGAGGGGGACGGGAGCGCCGTTTCGGCGGGGACCGCCCCCGGAGGGACCGCTGAGTTTACATGTCGGACGCGGTCCTGAAGGTTTTGGTGACGCGCTCCGAGCGGGCGAAGGATTTGTCTCTGCCCTTGCCCGAGTACGCCACCCCGGCCTCGGCCGGGGTGGATCTTCGGGCGTCGGAGGGCCGCGTGATTCAGCCCGGGGAGCGCGCCCTGATCCCGACGGGCCTTCGAATTGCCCTGCCCGAGGGGTATGAGGCTCAGATTCGGCCCCGCAGCGGGCTGGCCCTGAAGCACGGGATTGCCCTTCCCAACAGCCCGGGCACGATCGACGCGGACTACCGCGGGGAGATCGGCGTGATCCTGATGAACCTCGGTTCCGAACCCTTTGTCGTCGAGCCGGGGGACCGCATCGCCCAGATGGTTGTCGCCCCCGTTACGCGGGTCGCCTGGGAGGAGGCGGGGGAGCTCGACGACACGCCCCGGGGAGAAGGAGGGTTCGGCAGCACGGGAAGATGAGTGAGCCCCTCCTGGGGCGCAATGGATTCTTTGTGGTGCCCTTGCATTTCATTCTCGGCAAAGGAAGTGTCTTGACGGCATGGATATCGTCGACAGAGCGTTGCGCAACTGGAAATTGCACCTGTTGGTCCTTGTCTTCACGGTTTTGGCGGAGCTGGTGGGGGTCCGGACCTTCAAACTCGGGCCGGGGATGCTGGTCCTGATCCCCCTGCTCTACGCCTTCGTTCTGGGGGCTCTCTGCGGGCTTCCCTCCCTGAAGATCCTCAAGAAGAGCGACATGTTCGAGGCGTCGTCCCTCGTGGGCGTCTCCTTCTTCCTCCTGATGGCGCGCTACGGAACCTTGGTCGGCCCCAATTTCTGGAAGGTCGTCCAGTCCGGTCCCGCCCTGATCCTTCAGGAGTTCGGCAACATCGGAACGGTTTTCCTGGGGATCCCCCTCGCGGTTCTGCTGGGACTGCGCCGCGAGGCGGTCGGGGCGGCGTTCTCCAACGCACGCGAGCCCAACATCGCCATCATCGGCGAGAAATACGGGCTCGATACGCCGGAGGGCCGCGGCGTCATGGGCGTCTACGTCACGGGGACGATCTTTGGCGCGCTGTTTTGCAGTTTTCTTGCCTCCTTCGTCGCGTCGACGATGCCTTTCTTCAGCCCCCAGGCCCTGGCCATGGCGACGGGGACGGGCAGCGCCAGCATGATGACCGCCGCGGTCACCCCTCTGGTGACGATGTACCCCGCGCTCAAGGACGAGCTGCTGGCCCTGGCCTCGGCGAGCAACATGTTCTCGGGGCTCGACGGCGTCTACATGTGCGTGTTCCTGAGCCTGCCGGTCGCCAACTGGCTGGTTCGGCTTCTGGGGGTCAAGGACGCCCCGAGCGTTCCCGTCGGCAAGGCTTCCGTCGGGAGGGAGGAGAACTGATATGACGTATCGTCAGATGGCGATTTTTCTCCTGATCTGCGCCGCTCAGGTTTTGGTCGGAAACTGGGTGGGAGCCAAGGGCTTCTCCGTGTTCGGCGCGCAGGGCGCGTCTGCGGCGGCCGAGTTGCTGACGGCCTCCATCCCCGGTATCCTTGTTCTGCTCGGCATCGTTGCCGGTGGCGTCCTGATCGCCCATATCATGCCGTGGAAGGGGCTGCCCTCCGTGGCCTACATCGTCACCCTCGGCTGTCTCGTGACGATCCCCGGTTTCCCCGGTGCGGAGCAGCTCACCGCCTGGGTCTCCAAGGTCAGTTTCATCGGGCTCTGCACGCCGATTCTGGCCTACGCGGGGCTTGCGGTGGGCAAGGATATCGGTGCGCTCAAGACGCAGGGCTGGCGGATCGTTCTGGTGGGACTTTTCGTCTTCGTAGGGACCTTCATGGGCTCTGCCCTCATCGCGGAGCTGGTGCTGCGCGGGATGAAATAAAGCTTCCCCGTTCGGCCGATCTGTTTTTCACATCTCCCCTTGCCGGAAAGGGATTTTGGTGGTAGCATTTCACGCGTTACGAACGAGAAACGCGATGAAGAGGACGAGTACCCTCGCCCGTGGCCCCGAGCCACGGGAGACCGCGATACAGAGAGGCGGAGACCTTGGCTGGAAGTCCCGCCGCGCGAGTACGAGGAGAATACCCCCTCCAAGCGGGCGTCGAGGCCATGGAGGTCTCCTTCCGGGATAAGACGCAGGGGTTCCGCCCCATACAGCGGGTTCAAGTGCCGGGGTCCCGTGGACCTCGGAAGTGGAGTGGAACCGCGACATCGATGCGCCCACGTCGTCTCCATGGTTTTGGAGTCGGCGTGGGCGTTTTTCATTTCAATTTTTGGGGGGATCAGTATGTTGCGTTTTGAGGGTAACAACGGGAAGGTCTGTGAGCTCGACCGGGGATCGGTCATGGTGTCCGAGGTCTTGTCCGAACTGGGCCTGGGGAAGAAGGCCCTGGCCGGAAAACTGAACGGGGAGTTATTGGATTTGAGCCGCGAGGTTTCGGTCGGCGGCTCGATCGAGCCCGTTCTGGCGGGGTCCGAGGAGGGGCTCGACATCCTGCGCCACTCCTGCGCGCACCTGATGGCCCAGGCCATCGAGAACCTCTATCCCGGGACGCATTTCGGGATAGGGCCCTGCATCAAGGACGGTTTTTACTACGACGTGGACGTCGCGGACGGCTCGATCACCGAGCAGGACCTGCCCGCGATCGAGGCGGAGATGCGCCGGCTTGCCGGGGCCGCCGAGAAGGTCGAGCGCGTGGAGATGGGACGGGAGGAGGCCCTGAAGTTCTTCGGGGACCGCAACGACCCGTACAAGGTCGAGCTGATCTCGGAGCTGGAGGTTCCGTCCGTGTCGCTCTACCGGCAGGGGGACTACGTGGACCTGTGCCGGGGCCCCCACGTCCCCGATACGTCCTGGCACCGCAACTTCAAGCTGCTCTCCGTGGCGGGGGCCTACTGGCGGGGCAGCGAGAAGAACAAGATGCTGACCCGCGTCTACGGCACGGCCTTCGCCACGCCGGACGATCTGAAACAGCACCTGAAGCGTCTGGAGGAGGCCAAGCTGCGCGACCACCGCAAGCTGGGGCGCGAGCTGGACCTGTTCAGCCTCCACGACGAGGGGCCGGGCTTCCCCTTCTTCCACCCCAAGGGCATGGCGATCCTGAACACCCTCATCGACTTCTGGCGCAGGGAACACATGCGGCGCGGCTACTCGGAGATTCGCACACCCCTGATCCTGGACCGTTCCCTCTGGCTCCAGTCCGGGCACTGGGACCACTACAAGGAGAACATGTACTTCACCGAGATCGACGAGAAGCCTTTTGCCGTCAAGCCGATGAACTGCCCCGGCGGCATCCTGGTCTACAAGACGCAGCTGCGCAGCTACCGCGAGCTGCCGCTCCGCATGGCGGAGCTGGGCATCGTCCACCGGCACGAGCGCAGCGGGGTGCTCCACGGCCTGATGCGGGTGCGCTGCTTCACCCAGGACGACGCGCACCTCTACTGCCGTCCCGACCAGGTGAAGGAGGAGGTCATCGGCATCATCGACCTGTGCCGGTTCATCTATAAGGACGTGTTCGGCTTCGACTACGCGGTGGAGCTGTCGACCCGTCCCGAGAACTCGATGGGCGAGCCGGAGCAGTGGGAGCTCGCGGAGTCGGCCCTCAAGGAGGCGCTGGAGGCCTCGAACACCCCCTATCGTCTCAACGAGGGGGACGGCGCCTTTTACGGGCCCAAGATCGACTTCCACCTGGAGGACAGCATCGGCCGAACCTGGCAGTGCGGCACCATCCAGCTGGACTTCCAGATGCCGGAGCGGTTCGACATGCACTACGTCGGGGCCGACGGTCAGGAGCACCGGCCCGTCATGCTGCACCGGGCGCTCCTGGGCAGCCTGGAGCGTTTCTTCGGCATCCTGATCGAGCACTTTGCGGGCGCGTTCCCGTTCTGGATCGCCCCGGTGCAGGTCAAGCTCATCCCGATATCGGAGGAGCATCAGGACTACGTTCGGGAGCTGGCGAAGACGTTCGGCGGCTGGGGCCTGAGGGTCGAGACCGACGAGCGCGACGAGAAGCTGGGCAAGCGCATCCGGGACGCGCAGCTCCAAAAGGTTCCCTACATGATCGTTGTCGGGGACAAGGAGAAGGAGACGCGCGTGGTTGCGGTCCGCGAGCGCAGCAGGGGCGACCTCGGCAGCATGGATCTGGAGGCCTTCCGGAAGCTGCTGGACGAGGAGTTCAATCCCGTCCGCGGATAACTCCGGTTTTTCGACGAAGTTTTCTCATGAGCCGAGGAGTTGCCTGCGGGGAGCTCCTCGGTTCTTGTCGGGACCTTGAGGGTGGTATGATGGCTGAGGCCGATTTTTGTCCGGAAGGATTTGCCAGAAGGAGACGAGGAGAGAGCGAAATGATTGACCCGGTTTGGAGCGTGTGGCGTCGATGAGGGCGCGAATAAGACGGCTTGGGGACTATTGCTGGAGTTGGTTCCGGAAGGAGTGGGGGACCCTTCTGAGCACGACGGTGGGCACGGCCCTCACTTGCTTTGCCCTCGTCGCACTGGTGCTCCCCTACAAGTTTGCCGGCTCCGGCGTCACGGGCATCGCCCTGATCACCAATTACCTTTGGGGCATATCCCCGGCCTGGTTCATCACGGTGGGGAATACGCTCCTCCTCCTCTGGGGCTGGCGCGATCTTTCGACCCGTTTTGCCCTGTGGACCCTTTATGTCACTGTGCTCACCAGTTTGATGGTGCCCCTTTTCGAGTACTTCCATTACCCGACGATCGACAACGTCATGCTTGCCGCCATCCTGGCCGGAGTGGTCGGGGGGCTGGGCTTCGGGATGCTGTTCCGGGTGGACGCCTGCTCGGGAGGGACGGACATCGTGGTCATGGCGGCGAAGAAGCGCTGGGGCGTGGACGTGGGCTCCATGTCCTTCGCGATCAACATCACCATTCTCCTCTGTTCCTTCGCGGTGGTCTCGCTGGAGCAGATGCTTCTCGGAGCCCTGCTGCTCTACATCGAGACCCTGGTCATCGACAACGTCGTGCACTCCTTCCACCGTCGCACCCAGATGCTGGTCATCAGCGCCCGGCACGGAGAGATCGCGGACTTCATCATGACGGAGCTGGAACGTACGGCGACGCTGATTCCGGCCCGAGGCGCCTATCGCGGGGCGTCGGTGGAGATGCTGCTCGTGGTGCTTCCCCGCCGTCAGGTGCCTCCGCTCAAGCGCTTCATCGCCTCGGTGGACCCGACGGCGTTCGTCATCCTCTCCGACGTGTCGGAGGTCGTAGGGGAGGGCTTCAAGAGCTGGCTGCACATGTAGTTTTTGCCCTTCTTC
>NZ_RQYL01000011.1 GCF_003860125.1 Fretibacterium sp. OH1220_COT-178
TACTGTATGGGGTACATACGGAAGAGTAGGTCGCCGCCAGAAAACAGTATGAATACAACACGAAGCCCCCCAGCCATTCTGGCCGGGGGGCTTCGCGCGTCTTTCGATTGTTTTTGAATGAGGCTCTTGGGGCTGCTTTATGCTCTTGCCCCTCAAACTTGGGCGGGGCTTGATCCTGAGATCAAGCCCCGTTTTTTCATATTCTCTTCTCTCAACTTTTTTCTCTTGTATTTTAGAGAAATAAAAGCTATAGTTTATTTGTGTTTGCATCTTAAAACTTTTAAGGAGTGATTCTCGTGATGAAGTCTGGAAAGTGGAAGCTGGGAGTTTCTCTTTGCCTACTTGTTTTTGCCTTGATGTTCTTGGGGGGGTGCGGCGGGTCGGATAGCAATCAGCAGACCCGAATTTTTGGTCCCTGGGCGGGGAGCTGGACGAGTTCCACTACTTTCCTTGACGCGCCCGAGATGGTTGATGTCTACAAGATGCTGGCAGAGAAGGCTGCCGCTGCAGGAAAGAAGACCAACACGCCGGAGGCGGTAAAAGCCTTTTTCAAGGCAATGGGGAATTCGGATTTTGCAGGATTGAGACTGGAGGGAGACAAGGTTACTTTCCTGAATGCCGATGGTACGTCTAAGGAGACCCTGTCCTATACTTATGAGGGGATTGAGAAGCGGAAATTCGGCGAGTATCCCTTGAGCTGGTCGACCTTTCAGGCGACGTCCGCGAGCTCCTATAAATACCTCGTTATGATGCCTCCGGAGCAACACGGTACTGGGCCTGTCCATTTTCACGTCCGTTACGGTGACAAGGGTATAGCGTATTTGTTGGACACACCTGCACTGCAGGGGTGGTGGCCGACGCTCTGCAAGGAGGGGACGACGGCTGCCAAGTACGCCGCGGGGATCCTGGAAGGGGCGGACGAGATGGTGGGCATGCTGCCTTAGCCGGTCCAGGTGGAAAGACGCGGTCGGGGGACGTCCTGATCGTGATGCCGGCGTTGCCCTTTCTCGACATCTGCACGAGCCCCCCAGCCAAAATGGCCGGGGGGCTTCGCGCATCTTATAACCGTTTTTTCTTTCGAAAGGCGCACGGCAACGGACCCTGCCGGATGCCCGCAGCCTTGCGGAGGATCGAGGATCCTATCGCGAAGGCAAGGCCTCGTCGGCCTCCCTTTCGGCCAGAAGCCTGCGGGCGTGATCGCGGGCCTCCGCAAGGTTGGGGGTGCCGGAGAGCATCCTCGCGATCTCGGTCACGCGCTCCTCGCCCTCGACCCTCCGCACTTGGGATTCTCCGCCCTCCCGGCGGACGAGGATATGGACATCTCCCAAGGCCGCGATCGAGGCCTCGTGGGTGACCAGGACGACTTGGCAGCGGCGCGAAAGCGCCTTCAGCTTGACCCCGGACAATACGGCGGCCCGTCCGCCCAGCCCGGCCTCCACCTCGTCGAACACGAGGCTGGGCGGAAGCCACTCGTCGGGAAGGGACAATTGAAGCGCCAGGAGCAGCCGGCTCAACTCCCCCCCGGAGGCGATCTTGTCCACGCGCCCGGAGCGCTTTCCGGCGGAGAGGAGGAACTCCGCCTCGTCCGCGCCGCTTCGGCGCAGTTTTGTGAGCTCCTTCAGCACAACGGAGAATTCGATGCCCTCCATGCCCAGGTCGGCCAGAAGTGCGTTGACCCTCGCCTCCAGGGCGGAGGCAGCGGTCCTGCGCCCCTCGCGCAGGACGAGAGCCAGGGCGCTGGCCCTGCGCTTGAGGTCCCGGGAGCGCTGCGACAGATCTTCGAGCTGCGCGTAACTCGTCTCCAGCCACTCCAGGCTTTCCGCGGCATCCCGGCAGTAGGCCAGCAACTCGTCCTCGGTTCGGGTGCCGGACAGGCGTTTCAGCCGGCGCAACGCTCCGAGGCGCGACTCCAGACGGTCCCTCTCCATCGCCTCGTTCGCGTGTCCCTCCAGGCCCTCCCGAACCGTCTCGGCGACGTCCGTAAAGGCTTGCACGCCCTCGGTCAGTGAATGGCGTGCTTTGGAGTGCTCCTCCTCCGGCAGGATCTCCAGCAGGGATTCGCCGATGTTTCTCAGCTCGTCGAGAAGTCCCTGCTCGGAGAGTCCGCCGCAGAGACGGTCCAGGTTCTGCCTCGCCCTATCCTGCTGCGCCAGGCGCCGGTTGATGGCGCCGATCTCGGATTCGAGCGCGCCCTCGAGGCCGGGTTCGGGCCGCACCTTTCGGACGAGAGCCAGGACCTCGCCGGCGTTGGCGTATTGGCGCTCGATCTCCGCCCTTCGCTCCGCCATCCCCCTCAGCTCCCTGTCGCAGGCACGGGCCTGGTCGAAGACGGTCCGCAGTTCCCGGGCGGCCGCCCGGGCCTCGGAATCGATGCAGGAGTCCACCATGGAAAGCTGCCGATCGGCGTCCAGGAGCTCCATCTGGGCGAACTGGCTTTGAATGCGGAGCAGGCGTCCCATGGCCTGAGCATAGGTCCCGAGCGGGACATGGATGCCCTGGAGGGCCGCTCGTGCACGGTCGCCGCGCGGCAGAACGCGCCGCGCAAAGAGCGCCCCCTCCTCCGGCTGCAGGGAGTCCTCCAGGCCCGGAAAATGGAGGGCGGTGGAGAAGGTCGCCTCCGCCCCCGCCTCCTCCTCTCCGCCCCGGATCAGGGACGCTTGTCCCCGCGCCCCGGCGACGAGCTCGAGGGCCCGGACGATGCTGCTCTTGCCCGCGCCGCTCTCGCCGGTGATGACGGTCAGCCCCCGATCGAAGGAGAGGGCGGTTTGTCCGATGCCCCCGACGTTCCAGAGACGGAGTTCCTCCAGCACGGCGGGCGTCTCACTCCTTTTCGGACACGGCCCGGCTCTGTCCCCAGCCGAGCTTCTCCTGGACGAGGTCGAGGAAGGTGCGCTCGGGCATGGTGATGGTGCGGATGCACTTGTCCTGGGCCAGTTCGATGTCCATGCGGTCCCCGGGAAAGACCTCGTAGCCCAGCTGGCCGTCCTGCGTCAGGGTGATGTCGCGGGAGCTTCCGCGCGGGATGAGCGAGATCCGGTCCGTGGCCGCCGCCATGAGCGGACGGGAGTAGAGCGTGTGGGCGCAGAGGGGGGCGAGCAGCATGCTGTCGAGATGAGGCGGGATGATGGGGCCGCCTGCGGAGAGGGCGTAGGCGGTCGAGCCCGTGGGGGAGGAGACGATGACCCCGTCCGCCGGAAGAACGCCGAAGAAGCGGTCGTCGAACCGCACCTCGATGTGGAGCAGCCGCGCGATGGCGTTTTTGCTGAGGACGACGTCGTTGAGGGCGTAAAGGGTATGGAGCGGCACGCCGTCCCGGTGGAGGACGCACCGCAGGAGCCTGCGGCACAGAACGTTGTAGTGGCCGTTCAGGATGTTCTCCAGGTCCGTCTCCGCGTCGTCGGGCTTGCCGGAGGCGAGAAAGCCGAGATGCCCCAGGTTGATGCCGTAAAGGAGGGTGTCCGCGTCGAGCACGTAGCGTGCGGCGCGCAGGAACGTCCCGTCCCCGCCGATGACGAGGGCGACCTCGACCGTCCTCAGCCACTCCTCGTCCGGGATCCCGACGGTCGTGAGGACCGAGGCCTCCTGTTGGGGGAGGAGGATGGAGAGCCCTTTGTCCTGTCCCCACTGCAACAGCCGACGCGCCATCGCGATGGCCTCGGGCTTGTGCGTGTTGACGATCATCCCCAGTTTTTTCATGACGTCCCTCTTTCCTCCTGCGTTCGTGCCCGGGGGGCGCTGCCGCCCCATTATATCAGGGCCGATCGGCCTCCGCCCGTGCGAAGTCCCTGTACATCAGGCTGGGCTGTATGCCCGTGTTGTTTTGGTACTTGCCGCTTCGGTAGGGCTCGTAGTCGCCCTCGAGCGTGTGGTAATAGATCTGGCAGATCTCGATTCCCGGGTAGATGCGGACGGGCTGGACGCAGAAGATCTCGAGGGTCCAGTAGCCCGCGAAACCGACGTCGCCGAAGCCCGCGGTCACGTGGATGCAGAGTCCGAGTCGGCCGATGGACGAGCGCCCTTCGAGCATGGGGACGTAGGACTCGGTGCGGGTGTACTCGACGGTCCGTCCCAGGTAGAGTTTGCCCGGCTTCAGGAGAAGGCCGTCCCTGGGGATGGCGAGCGTCTCGGTTTCGTTGGGGATTCTCATGTCGAGCGCTTCGCACGCGTAGACCATCAGTTCGTCGTGCAGGGTCAGGTTGTAGCTGTTGGGGTTGAGCCTCCGTTCGTCGAAGGGATCGATGACGATCTCCTTCCCCATGTGCCTCAGGATTTCCTTTCCGGAGAGAATCACGATGACGCGGGCCCCCTTTTCGGATTTTCGGGCGCCTTTCTCGTTCGGCGGAGGCGCTCCTTTTCTGTTCCTCGATCTCCGGGCCGATCAGGCCGTTTTTCGTAAAAAGCCCTTTATATTTTGGCCTTTTGTCGATTGCCCCCTTGCCGTTTATCGTCCCTGGGCCTTATTATAGAACGGATGCGTTTTTTCGCCGAATGGCGTCCGTCTCGGGCGTATGGGATTCGTAAATTCGAGGTTCCATTGAGGTTATGTGAGCAGAACGAAGGAAAGAGCGGAACGGGGCAGATGAAGGAAAAAAAGAGATTGACGGTCGAGGAGACGCGGCGGCTTTCCAAGGATTCCGCCTTTTCCCTGTTGGGGGTCGTCTCCCGCCTTGTGCGCAAGAAGGACAGAAACGACAATCCCTTCTGGGACATCTCGGTGATGGACGGAACGGGACAGATCGACGGCAAGATCTGGGGCAACTCCGAATGGTGGCGGCTCCGGGGCGAGGAGCGGACGCGCCTCGATCCTCTGGCCGACGACGAAGTCCTGAACCTGGAAGGATGCACCGCAGGGCTCCAGGGCAAGGTCGTGGAGTTCAGGGACCAGAACCAGTACAACTTCAACGTCGTGTACCTCGTGGATCAGGACAAGTACCCGGCGCACGGCTTCGTGCGCCGGTCCCCGTTCTCCGACGAGGCCATGGAGGCCGAGTTTCGGTCCTTGGTCGAGGGGTGCGGGGAGCCCGTTCGAGGCTTCCTGGAGCGTATTTTCTTCGAACGGGGGATTTGGAGGGAATTCAGGGCGTGGCCTGCGGCCGTCTCGGTTCACCACGCCTACGTGGGCGGGCTTCTCGAGCACTCGCTGTCCGTGGCGCGCGCGGCGGTCGCCCTCGCCCGCGGCTACGTCGAATCCGGCGTGCCGGTGGACGTGGATGTCGTCGTCGCCGGATCGCTTCTGCACGACCTCGGGAAGCTCGAGTCGTACCGCCTGTCCCCAACCCCCCAGGTCACGCTTCCCGGCAACGTCGTGGACCACATCGTCCTGGGCTATCACCGTTTTATGTCCCTGGCCGAGGAGGCGGGGTTCGACCGGGACAGGGCGCTGGCCATAGGACACATCCTGGTGAGCCACCACGGAAGCCGCGAGTTCGGGTCGCCCGTTCTGCCCGCCACGGCCGAGGCGATGATCGTCTCCGCGGCCGACGAGCTGGACTTCAAGCTCTATTGCTGGCGGGAGCAGATCGCCCAGCTGGATGCGGCCCGGGACGTGACCGATTTCGTGCCCACGCTGCAGCGCCGCCTGTGGCGGGGTGCTCCCCCCGCGGGGAACGCGAAGGCCTTCACGGAGCAGGGATGAGCTACCGCCTGCTCCTTTCCCGGGACCACGACGGGCGCCGTCTCGACCGCACGCTGCGCTCGATATGGCCGGCCGTCCCCCTCTCCGCCATCATGCGGAGCCTGCGCAAGGGGGAGGTGCGGCTGGACTCCGTCCGGGTTCGGGAGCCGGGTACGCGCGTCCGTGCGGGGCAGGAGCTTTACGTCCCCTGGGAGGGCCCGGAGGAGCGGAGCTTCGAGCGGCGGGGGACCGTTCCGGTCCTCTGGCGGGGGGATGCGGCGCTCGTCGTGAACAAGCCCGCGAACCTGCTCGTTCAGCCCGACGTCAAGGACGGCGACAGCGTGATCACGCGGGTCTGGAGCATGGTGGGGGGGCGCGAGGCCGGGTTTGCCCCCGCCGCCGTCCATCGCCTCGACCGCAACACGACCGGAGCGCTTGTCGTCGCCCTCCGGGGCGACGCCTTGCGGGGCCTGGAGCGCCTCTTCAAGGAGAGGCGCGTGGTCAAGCGCTACCTGGCGATCGTCGTGGGACGGTCCCGCGAGGCCGGGGAGATCGATGCCCCTCTGCTGAAGGACGCGGAGGCGAACACCGTTCGCGTGGCTTCCGAGGGGAAGAGGGCCCTGACCCGCTACCGGCGCCTGGCGGGCGACGACGGGATGTCCCTGGTGGCCATCGACCTGCTGACGGGGCGGACGCACCAGGCCCGCGTGCACATGGCCCATGCGGGGTTCCCCATACTGGGGGACCGGAAGTACGGCTGTTTCGAGGCGAACCGAAGCCGGGGGGAGGTGCGGCGTCCTTTGCTCCACGCGTTCGAGCTGGGCTTTCCCGAGGGGCTCGACGGTCCCCTGGCCGAGCTGTCGGGCCGGACCTTTAGGGCGCCCCTGCCCGAGGAGATGCAGGCGGTCGCCGTGAGGCGAGGGTGGGACGTCTCCGTTTTGGGGAACTGATTTTTTCGCCGTCCTGAGCGTTTTCGAGGTGTGGATCACGGAGGGGGGAGTCGGGGAGGATGGAAGAGGGGACGAAACGGGTTCCTCTTGTGGAGATGCGGGGCATCACCAAGCAGTTCTCGGGGGTGACGGCCAACAGTGAGGTCGATTTCTCGGTGGAGGCCGGGGAGGTTCACGCCCTCCTGGGGGAGAACGGGGCCGGAAAATCCACCCTGATGAACGTTCTGTACGGCCTGTATGCCCCGGACTCGGGACAGATTTTTGTGAATGGAGTCCCCAAGGTCTTCCGGTCGCCGAGCGACGCCATCGCGGCGGGCATCGGCATGGTGCACCAGCACTTCATGCTGGTTCAGACCCAGACGGTCTGGGAGAACATGATCCTGGGGCTTCCGGGGACCGGCTTTGTTCTGCCGCGCCGAAGGATTCAGGACAGGATCGCGGAGATCTCGGAGCACTACGGGCTCCGGATCGACCCCTCCGCAATGGTCTGGCAGCTCTCCATGGGGGAACAGCAGCGCGTGGCGATCCTGCAGATGCTCTACCGCAACGCCTCGGTCCTGATCCTGGACGAGCCCACGGCGGTCCTGACGCCCCAGGAGGCGCAGAACCTCTTCAAGACGATGCGCCGCATGACGGAGGAGGGGCACGGGATCGTCTTCATCTCGCACAAGATGCACGAGGTCATGAGCGAGACGCGGCGGGTCACGGTGCTCCGCAGGGGGCGCAACGCGGGCTCCGTGAGGACCGCGGAGACCTCGCCCGGGGCGTTGGCGGAGATGATGATGGGGACCAAGGTCCCGATCGACCTCCATAAAAAGCCGTTGAAGGCGGGCCCCCCCGTGTTCGAGGCCGAGAACATCTCGGTGCTCAACGACCGGGGGCTGGTGGCCGTGGACGGGCTTTCCTTCCGGCTCCGCCCCTACGAGATCCTGGGCATAGCGGGGGTGGCGGGAAACGGCCAGAGGGAGCTCTGCGAGGGGATCGTCGGGCTTCGGGCCCTGAGCTCGGGATGCGTCCGCATGGAGGGGACGGACATGACGAACGCGGCGCCCCGCCGCTTCGTGGACAAGGGCGTGCACTACATCCCCGCCGACCGCAAGCGGGTCGGCATGGTGGCGGACATGGACGTCAGCAGCAACACGATCCTCCGCAACTACTGGCAGAACCCCATCTCGCGCTCCGGCTTCATCGACTGGAGACGCTCGGAGGACTACTCGAAGAACATCATCCAGGACTTCAACGTCTCGGTCCCCTCGCCGAGGACCCCCGTGCGGAACCTGAGCGGGGGCAACCTCCAGAAGCTCCTGCTGGGGCGCGAGCTCTCCGGAGACCCCAAGGTGGTCGTGGCCATGCACCCCACCTGGGGCCTGGACGTCGCCGCCACGCGCTACGTGCGCGAGCAGCTGCTGAAGGAGCGCGAGCAGGGGGCGGCGATCCTGCTGATCTCCGAGGACCTGGACGAGCTGATGGCCCTGAGCGATCGGCTGGCCGTGCTGTTCAAGGGAAAGTTCATGGGCATCCTCGCGGACCCCGCCTCGGTGTCGTTCGAGAAGGTGGGGCTGATGATGGCGGGCTCGTGGATCTCCGAGGTCCTGAGGGACGAGGCCGGGGTATGCGGGGAGGGCTCGCGATGAGGCTGAGGGTGGAGAAGCGGCTCGATCCCTCCGCCTGGATCAACGCCGCCGTGTCGGTGCTGTCGGTGCTGCTGGCCTTTGGGGTGGGGGGTGTGCTCCTGCACGTGCAGGGGGTATCGCCCATCGAGGCCTACAAGATGATCTTCGATTCGGCCTTCGGCAGTGCCTACGACCTGAGCGAGACGGTGGTGAAGGCGCTGCCCCTGGCGATGGTGTCGCTGGCGGCGATGCTCTGCTTCACGATGCTGATCTGGAACATCGGCGGGGAAGGGCAGGCCCTGATCGGCGCCCTGGCCGCTGCGGCCGTGGTGCGCTATTTTCCCATGGAAAACTCCCTTGCGATGCTGGCCTCGATGGCGGCCGCGGCCGCGGTCGCCGGCGGGACGTGGGCGGGGATCGCCGGCTTTCTCAAGGGACGCTGGAACGTCAACGAGATCATCTCGACCCTGATGCTGAACTATATCGCCATCAAACTGCTGGAGTACTTCGTCTACGGCCCATGGCGGGATCCCTCCTCCCTGGGGTTCCCCATGACGGCGCCCTTCATCGACTCCGCGCGCCTGCCGACGCTCTGGGGGACGCGCATCCACCTGGGGCTTTACGCCGTTCTGGCCCTGACGGCGGTCATGTGGGTCCTGCTCCGCAGGAGCCGCTGGGGCTACGAGATCCGGGTGATGGGAAACAACGCCCGGGCGGCCCACTACGCCGGGATGAACTACGAGCGGAGCGTGATCCTGGTCATGTTCGTCTCCGGGGCCATCGCGGGCTGTGCGGGGATGTGCGAGGTCTCGGGCCTTCAGGGGCGCCTGCAGGCCGGATTCACCGCCCAGTACGGCTACACGGCGATCATCGTCGCCTGGCTGTCCCGGCTCAATCCTCTGCTCAGCCTCCTCGTCGCCTTCCTGATGGGGGCGCTTCTCGTGGGGGGCGATGCGCTGCAGATCATGATGGGGCTGCCGGTGGCGACCGCCACCATTCTCCAGGGCCTGATCCTGTTCTTCGTGCTGGGGGGACAGTTCTTCTACAATTACCGTATTTCCTGGATCGATGGAGGTAAGAGCTGATGGAGACCCTGGTTCCGATTTTGGCCGCCGCCGTCCGGAGCGGCACGCCGATTCTCTATGCCACGCTGGGCGAGATCCTGACGGAGAAGGGCGGGGTCATGAACCTGGGGCTCGAGGGAATCATGCTGATGGGGGCCCTGTCGGGGTTCGTGGTCACGTTCTCCACGGGAAATCCCTGGCTGGGCCTGGGGGCCGCCTTTGCGGTCGGGATGGGGCTGGGGCTGATCCACGCCTTCCTGACCGTGACCATGAAGGGCAATCAGGTGGTCTGCGGCCTGGCCATGACGATGTTCGGCTCGGGCGTCAGTGCGCTGATGGGCCGTGCGCACATCGGGGTGACCATCGGCGGCCTGAACCCCGTTCCGATACCCGGCCTGTCGGACCTGCCGGTCCTCGGTCGGGTGCTCTTCTCGCAGGATGTGATGGTCTACGCCTCGCTCGTGCTGATGGCGCTGCTGTACTTCTTTTTCTCCGCGACGAGGCCGGGGATGAACCTGAGGGCGGTCGGCGACAACCCCAAGGCCGCGGACGCCATGGGGCTCTCCGTCGCCCGCGTCCGCTATCTCTACACTATTCTCGGTGCGGGGCTGGTGTCCCTGGGTGGGGCCTACATGTCGATCGTCTACAACAAATTCTGGGCGGAGGGCATGATCGCCGGACGGGGCTGGATTGCCGTGGCCATGGTCATCTTCGCGATCTGGAACCCCTTCCAGGCCGCCGTGGGCGCCTATCTCTTCGGGGGGGTCGAGGCCTTCCAGCTGAGGCTCCAGACGGCGGGCACCTCCATTCCCGCGCCGCTCCTGATGATGCTGCCCTACGTCATGACGATTCTGGTGCTGCTCTTCATCTCGATCGGGCGGGGGAGAAGCGTCGTCCTGGGGGCTCCGACGGCGTTGGGGGTGCCCTTCGACCGGGAGGAACGGGACTAGGAGGGGAGAAATATGGACGGGACGATTCGGGATCTGATGCCGCTGAGGGACGACGAGACGCCCCCCGCGCTCTTCCGGTGGGGGGGCATCGCGCTTGGCGTCGTCCTGGTGTCGGACGCGTTGCGGCGTTTTCTGATTCCCGCCTCCAGGCGGGATCTTTACGGTTTTCTGGTCTACCTCGTCCTGGGCGTCGCCTGCCTGGCCCTTGCGGGGTATCGGCGCGCCTTTGTGCTCGACGATCGGGGCCTGGTCCGCGAGACGACCGTCTGGGGGAGGAGCCGGCACCGCCTCCTCCTCTCCTGGGAGGATATGACGGGGATTCTCTGGGATCCGGAGGAGGGGGGCGGCACGGCCAGATTCGCCGCCGACGGCGTGGCGTGGCGCCTGCGGGTGCCCGAGAGGGGCGGCGATTTGGCCGAATGGATCGCCCGAAGGCGGCCGGACCTGGGAAATTTCGGGCCTGCTGGGAGATGACGAATTCATGGTGAAGGTCTTGCTGTTTGGAGAGCTGAAGCGCCTGGCGGCGAGCTCGGAGGTTTTTCTGGAGGTTCGGGAGACCAATGTGCTGAACGCCCTGGTCGACCTTTCCGCCCGCTACGGGGGGCGTTTTCGTGAGATCGTCCTCGGGGATGGCGACGAGAGGGCGATCGTCCTGGTGAACGGGGCTCCCGTTCGTTTTGGGGTCATGGAAAAGCGATTGAACGACGGCGATGTCCTGAGCCTGATGCCGCTCTGCGAGGAGGGGCCGGAATGAGCCTGCCCCGCTGCAGAAGGTTTTTGCTGCGTCTCGCCGCGGTCTTCGTCTTCGTGTTCGCGGTCTATCATGCGGCGGATCTTTGGACGCTCCGTTCCTGGAACGATGAGGACTCCCTGATTGTGGAAGTGCTGGAGATGGGGACCGAACGGCTCCGGCCGACGGCCGTTTCGAAGGACGAGGAGGCCGAGGAGGAGTCGTTTCCGGCCCTGGATCGGCCTCTGAAGGTGCTCGTTCTGACGGGGAAGCAAAAGGGGCGCGCCTTCAACATCGTCGTGACCCGGCTTGCGGGCAGCGGCGTCGACCTGCTCCCGAACCGGCGCTATCTCCTGATGGAGGACGTCTTCGAGGACGGCGGCAAGCAATATTCCATTGCGGACTCCTATCGCATTCCCTCGGTCCTCGCCTTCGTGGCGTTCGTCTCCGCACTGCTGCTGCTTTTCGCGGGGTGGGATGGGCTTCGTGCCCTGCTGGGACTGGGCATCTCGGTCGTCTGCCTGCTCTGGGGGCTGGTCCCTCTGATCGCTTCGGGCTGGCCTCCCATCCCGCTGGCCTTCTCCGCCGTGCTCGCCATCTCGACCGTGACGGTGATCTGCGTCGTCAAACGGCACCGTTACCGCTCCGCGGCGCTCCTGGGCAGCCTGGGAGGCGTGGGGGGAGGATTTCTCCTGGGCGTGTCGATGGTCTTCGTCTGGCAGCTCAGCGGCCTGGCCGGCGAGGGTGCGGCGCTGCTGGCCTCCACGCATCCCGACATCGACATCCGCGGAATCCTGTTGGCCTCGCTTCTGATCGGGGCTATCGGGGCGGTGCTCGATGTGGGGATCTCCATCACGGCCTCGATGGCGGAGCTGGTGGATTACGACCCGGACATTCCCCTGAAGCGGCTCTGGGTCGCCGGTATGAATGTCGGGGGCGAGGTGCTGGGGAGCATGATCAATACCCTGATCCTGGCCTATCTGGGGGTCTCCTTGCCGATGACGGTGCTCATCAGCAGCGCCGGAGCGGACGTCAAGGGGCTGCTGAACGACCCGTACATCGGCCAGGAGATCGTACAGAGCCTCGCCGGGACGGCCGGTCTCCTGCTGACGATTCCCATGACCGCCCTGTTCTTCGTCCTGCAGGAGGGCTGGGAACGCCGGCGCCAGGTCCGGAACGATCAGGAGTTCGTACCCGAGGAGGACGGGGAGGAGGGCGCATAGGACGATGGGCGAGGTCAAGGCCGTCATAGACATCGGGAGCAACTCCATCAAGCTGCGCGTCGGCCGCTTCCGGAGGGGGCGGATCGAGGTGTTGCTGGACTCGACCGAGGTCGTTCGTCTGGGGCGCGGGCTCGAGGGCGGACGTCTGCGGGAGGAGACGCTTCGGAACGGCGTCCGCGTCGTCGAGGAGATGGTCCGTCGTGCCCGGGACCGGGGGGCCGATCCGCGTCTCGTTGGAACAATGGCCCTTCGCATTGCGGAGAACGCTCAGGACTTCCTGGACGCCATTCTCGATCGCACGGGATTGGAGGCGACGGTGCTCTCCGGGGAGGAGGAGGCCCGGCTCGCATGGAAGGGGGCCGTGGCCGGGCGCGATTGCGGCGGGGCGTTTGCGGTGTTCGACACGGGGGGCGGAAGCACGGAGTTCATCTTTGGCTCGAGCTCCGGCATAGAACGTTCCGAAAGCGTTGCGGTGGGGGCGGTGAGCCTCTCCGAGCGTTTTTTTGCGGAGGATCCCGTTTCGGAGGCGTCGCTGCACGAGGCTTTGGGTTATGTCCGCGATCTGTTTTTTTGCAGTAAAATAGAATGGGGCAGGTCGTTGGTCTCTCCGACGGTCATCGGACTGGGAGGCGGTCTGGTGGCCATGGCCTCAGTCCGATTGGGGCGTCCGGTCTTCGTGCCGCTGAGGCTCGACGGCATGAGATTGTCCCGGGAGAATGTGGAGGAACAGGTGCGACGCTATGCGGGCTGTACGCTCGACGAGCGGCGGCGCATCGTGGGGTTGCCGGCGAGCCGGGCCGACCTGGTCCTGGGCAGCGCCTGCATCGTGCGGTGCGCGATGGAGGCGCTGCATGTCGATTCCCTCATCGTCGGTATCAACGGGCTTCGACATGGGCTCCTGGTGGAGCTGTTCGAGGCGGACGGTTTTGTCCTGCGATAGGAACGTGAGCGCGATCGGGCCCTTGGGCCCATGACGTCGTCTTTCGAGGAGGAGGGGACATGGTGAGTCTGCGGAAGCTCTTGAGCGCGGTTCTGATTGTTGTCGTTGCGGTGCTTCTGGCCGTTCCCGCTTCGGCGTCTTCTCCGAAGCGGCTGATCGAGGACTCCGTCGAGGTCCTCAGGGAAATGGTCAAGCAGGACGATGCCCGGAGTATGGCCGACGTGCTGAAGGGGGCCCATGCCGTCGCCTTCGTTCCCTCTCTGGTCAAGGCCGGATTTGTCCTGGGAGGCCAGTACGGCGAGGGGCTGATCCTGCGGAGGGAGAAGGGCAAATGGTACGGCCCGAGCTTCTACAACCTGGGAGGCGGTTCCCTGGGGCTCCAGATCGGGGCTCAGAAGATCTCCCTGGTCCTCGTCGTGACGAACGAGAAGGGGGTGGAGGCCTTTTTGCGCAGCAAGACGAAGCTGGGCGGGGACGTGGCTGTGGCCGCAGGACCGGTGGGGCGCCGCGCCGAGGCCGCGACGGACGCCCAGATGAAGGCCTCCATTTACAGCTATTCCATGACGCAGGGGTTGTTTGCCGGTGTCTCGCTGGAGGGGTCCGTGATCAGCATCAGCGTCAAGCGCAACGAGGAGTACTGGAAAAAGAAGATCAGCGCGTCCGAGGCCCTGAAGGGCCGGGCGAGCGACAAGCGAATCCAGCCCCTCGTCAGGGAGCTGGACCGTTTGATCGGAAAATAGCCTCCGCTCCGGCGGCGGAGGGGCGTCGGTATTGGCGAAGCGCTTCACCGGTTCCGGGCATCGACGAAAAGCCGTCCATGGAGGGAGACGACCGTTCACCCAGAGGACGGCCGCGGAACGAGCGGCTTTCAGCGGGGTCGGCAAGGAGGAGAAAGTGTGAAAGCTCTGATACCGTCCTTTCAGGAGCGCGTGCTCTTCGACAATCTCCTGAGTGGGGTGTGTTTTCTGAACCAGGCTCGCCAGATCACCTACTGGAACGAGGCGGCCGAATATTTTCTGGGCTATCGCGCCGAGGACGTCATGGGAAAGCCCTGCGCCGACTGGGTCAGCGGAATGGCCCTGAACCTCGCCTCCTTTTGCGAGCAGAGCTGTGTCCTGAAGGGGTGCGTCCCCGAGGCCATGAACTCCCGGCAGTTCTCCGTGGTGACGAATCTGCGGCACAAGGAGGGCTACTGGATTCCCCTCGAGCTGAGCTGCTTCCCCCTGCTGGACCGGAGGGGCAAGGTGATCGGCGCGGCCCTGGTCTTTGGTCAGACCCGGGAGGCCAGGGAGCTCGAGAGCCGGCTTTCGGAGCTCAGTCAGATCGCGTACTGCGACGCGCTGACGAACATCCCCAACCGTCGCTATCTCGAGGAGCGGCTTCAGGAGGCCCTCAAGCTGTGGGAGGAGGAGCGGCGGAGCTTCATCGGCGCCATGGGCGACATCGACTTTTTCAAGAACGTCAACGATTCCTACGGTCACGACGTGGGCGACCAGGTGCTCAAGGAGGTGGCCTGTGTCCTCTCCCGGAAGCTCCGTTCGTCGGACGTGGTGGGGCGCTGGGGGGGCGAGGAGTTCCTGATCCTGCTGAACAACATCTCGGCCGATAACCTGGTGCGCCGGCTGGACCGCCTTCGGGAGTCCGTCAGTGCCACCGTGATTCAGTCGGGGATGGTGGAGGTGCACGTGACCATGTCCTTCGGAGCCACCGAGCCCCGCAAGGGGGAGACCTCGGCGTCCCTGCTCTCCCGGATGGACGACTGCCTCTACCGGAGCAAGCGCGAGGGGCGGAACCGGGTCACGTTCGAACCGGCCTGATCCGCGCCGCCCGAAGGTACGGGCCGCCCGGCGGCCTTGGACTCGGATTGTTGGGAGGGATACCCATGAACGCAGGAAGACTGGGAAAGCGTCTCGTTCTGGCGGGCTTGTTGGCGCTGCTGCTGGGGTCGTCGGCCCTTGCCGCCGCGAAGTCGAGTTTTCTCCACCTCGCGCACTTCGGGACGGTCGCCCAGGTGCGGGCGGCCCTGGACCGGGGAGCGAACGTCAACATCCGCCGGGACAACGGTTCCACGCCTTTGGTGGAGTCCGTTTTCAACAAGAACATCGGCGTGTTTCCCCTTCTGATCGAGCGGGGGGCGGACATTCACGCCAGGGACAGGGACGGCGCCACGCCTCTGATGATCGTGGCCCTGTACGGCAAGGACCTCCTGAATCAGCTCCGCATGCTGCTGGATGCCGGCGCCGACGTGAACGCTCGGTCCGACGACGGCCGGACGGCGCTGATCTACCTCTGCATGACCTCCCTGATCCACCCCCATCCCGCCCGGGCCGTCGAACTGCTGCTGGACGCCGGGGCGGACCCCTCCATCGCCGACGACTCGGGGAGGACGGCCCTGGATTACGCCCTGCGCAACCGGGGGCTGATGGACGAGCCGGTGGTCGAGCGCCTGAGGTGACCGATGTGGCGCCGGGGGAGCCGCGACTTCGGCGGCGGGGGGAGCCTTGGAACGGCATTGCCCCCGCTCCGCTGGCGGGTTTGAAAAAGCCATGAGAGACATGACGAGCCCCATGCCCCAGGTCGTAGGCCGACGCGGGCATGGGGCTTGTCGAAGAGCGAGACGACCGTATTATTTCCCCGCCTGATAGACCGCCACCGCGTCGGGATACTTGATTCGGGGAAGAGCCGTCTCCAGAATACGGAGGTGATGGTTCAGCTCAACCTGCTCCGTGTAGGCCACGGAGATGTCCTGGCCGACCAGCAGATCCATGAATTGAGGCTGGGCGCAGAGCAGCGCGGCCGTTCCGGGCTGCAGTACCGCAGCCTGGAAGATACGCCCGTCGAGCAGTTTCTGGATGCGCTCGATCTCCATCAGCCCCGTACCCGGCTGGATGCGGTGGAGCTGTACGAAGAGGTCCGGACTCACGACCAGCGTGTGCCGGCCCATGCGCCCTTTCTGCTGCAGCGCGGAGATGCCGGATACGATGTCCATGAACGCCTCCTCGCCGTTCCCCCAATCGCCCCGTTTGAGGGTATTGACCCCGCGGGCGGAAAGCAGGCCGTCGATGCCCAGGGACTTGTTGCCGTAGAAGACCATGTGGTCCTCCCGTCGGCAGAAGGCCTGTGCGGCTACGAGCGCCGGAGCGAGGTCGAGCGGCTGCCCCTCCCTTTCGGCCACCTCGATGTCGCGCCACAAAAGCCAAAAATCCTCGGAGAGCTGGGGGACTTCGACGAAGGTGCGCTTGGGCGAGAAGGTGAAGCCGTTTTCGGTTTTTTCCTCCCGGACGGGGCCGTCCGTCGGGGCGACCTGAACTCCGGGGCCGAGCGGGCCGTGCAGGGGCAGAAAGCGCCGGGCGGTGAGAAATTCCTTTGCCGTCTCGACAACCGTCTCGTCCAGTCGTCTCCAGATTTCTATGGGAAGGGGAGAGGCGGCTCTCCCAAGATAATCTTCCATTTTGTCTACCTCCTTATTTTTAAGCCGGAGATGAGGGCTATTTTTCGATGAGGCTGCCAACGGTTACCGTAGGGGCGGAATCCGGCCTCGACGGGGTGATGCCGAGTTCCTCCATCATCTCGCGGACCTCGCCGTCCCCTTCGGCAAGGAACTCCGCCCAGTTGGGCTCGAGGTAGCGCAGCAGCGCCATCAACTCGCCGACATGCGCCTTCTCCTCGTCCCGGATGTCCATCAGCACCTTTCGCACCAGAGGATCGTCGGTCGCCTGGGCGTGAGCGTCATAGAGAAACATGGCCTCGAGCTCTCCTGCGATGTCGATGCGCAGGGCCTGGACCAGTTCCTCCTTGCTGACTTTTCGGTCGACGTTTCCGGCGAACGGATTGGGAAATTCGGGCACGATAAATCGCTCCTTCCTTGTTGGTGTGTCAATTTCGTCAATTATAAAGAATATCAAATAAAAATAGAAGGGAGGGAAGTGCAGATTTTGCTTGTCGGAGTGCCGTTCCCCCCTCCCGAGGTTTCGGTCGATTTCGTTCCGGCTGCGGAGGACGAAGCTGACGATTGCTTTCGGCGAACCCGAAGGCATCCGCGCGTCAGAGCCTCAACATGGTCTCCGAAAACCTGAGGCGCCGCCCCAGTCGGTGCAGGGCGTCCCTCGCCCGGGGGGCCAGGGAGGTCCGGTGGCGCTTCAGCGTCTCGTAGTAGAGGTTCTGGGCCTGGTACAGGCTGGGACGCCACTGGTGTTCGTCGACGAAGAGGGCGAGCAGGCCGCAGATGCCGTCGATCCGTTCGACGTCCCGGGGGTCCTCGCAGAGCTTCTCCATCTCCAGATGGAGCCAGCGGGACAGGGCAAAGCTCACCCGGGCGGCGTCGGGCGCGATGCGCCACCGCGCCGCGAGCCGAAGCTGGCGGCGGATGTCCTGGAGGTCGGGCGCATCCCGCTCCAGGGCATGGACGATGTTGGCGGTCAGGGCGACCTCCGCGGCGGAGGCGATGATCCGCGGCGGCCGCACCTCCAGGGCCGTCAGGTCGTCCAGGAGCGTGTCGTAGCTGCGGACGATGGCGTGAACGCTCTCCTCGATGCGCTCCACGTCCTGCTGCAGCAGCTGGTCCAGGAGTCTGTGCTGGGTGTCTCGCAGGATGTGGCGCAGGGAGAAGAGGGCGTGCCCGAAACGATCCACCAGCTCCCTTTCGCCGGGGCCGGCAAAGAGGGCGTGCAGGGACGAGGCCTCCTCGTCGGTCGGCTCGCGGAGGCCGCTCTCGGGGGACACGCCGCAGAGCATGGAGGTGCCGCCCCGGTGGTTGGCGGCGAAGAGGAACGTCCCCTCCTCCTCCGTGACAACGGAGCGGACGCGGACGGTCCCGGCGGAGAAGGCGAGGGACCCCGGAGCGTCCTTCCGGACGGAGGCCGTGCCGGAGAGCCTCCAGCACCCCTCGGAGCTCTCCATCCCGAAGCCCGGGAAGAGCGAGGTGATCCCGTAGTGCGCGGCCAGCTGGGCCTTGTCGATGCGCCCGGGGCAAGCCAGGAGCTCGTAGACCCGGGCTCCGTTCTCGAGTTCGGGGACGTTGCTGGGAGCCCTCTCCAGCGTGCTCAAAAAATCCGGAGTGCGGTCCCGGCCGGAGAGCGCCTTGCCCAGCTCGATGGCCCGGGCCGCATAGCGCAGGATCTGGACGGTCTCGATGCGCGAGACGTCGTCGAAGAACCAGCCGCAGCTCGTGTACATCAGGAGGGCCGAGCGCTGCATCTCCATGAGGGAGAGGGCGCGCCTGCGCTCCTCGGGGGACAGGGGACGGGAGGCGTGCTTCGCGAGCCAGCGCCCCACGTTCTCCGGCGATCGGTCGAGGACGACGGAGATGTAGGCGTCCCGCGCCCCCCAGGGGTCCGGAAACAGCCCCGCCGACTCCCGCTCGAATACGCCGGCCAGATCGTCCCTCAGGGCGTCCAGGGCCTCCCGCAGGGGGCCGCGCCATCGCTGATGGAACCCCGGGGTCCCCGCGTTGCAGCCGCAGTCCCCCCGCCACCGCTCCACTCCGTGCGCGCAGCTCCAGGAGGAGTTCTCCACGATCCGCACGGCGTGCTCGGGGGGAAAGAGCGCCAGGAATTCTCCGTAGACGGTGAGCTGTGCGTCGTGGGAGCGGTCCAGGGTCTCCAGGCAGTAGGCCAGGGCCATGTCCCCGTGGTCGTGGTGGTGTCCGTAGGACTCCCCGTCCGTCGCGACGTGGGAGAGCTCCGGCTGCTGCGGGTCCGTGCAGGTGCCGATCAGGCGGTGGGCGAGATGCTCCCCGTTGTGCAGGAGCCCCCCGAAGGCGATCTCCTGTGCGAGACGGCCGTCGTAGAAGAACAGGGCGATGCTGCGCCCGGAGGGGAGATCGCAGCGGTAGGCGCGGCGGGTGTCCACGCGCTCGCCCCTCACGTCGTGCCAGGTGCTCTCCTGCAGCGGACGGACCGCGGCGGCCTGCTTCGGGGCCAGGACGGTGAAGAGGATGCCGTTCTCGGCCAGGACCTCCAGGGTCTCCGTGTCCACGGCGGCCTCGGCCAGCCACATCCCCTCGGGGTCGCGCCCGAAGCGCCTCTTGAAGTCCTCGAGGCCCCACCGGACCTGAGTGGCCTTGTCCCGGCGGTTCGCCAGGGGCATGATCGGATGGCTGTAGACCTGAGCCATGGCGGGCCCGTGGCCGGAGAACCGCTTTCGGCCCAGGATGTCCGCCTCCAGGATCGCCCGGTAGCAGCGGGGCTCCCGCTCCTCCAGCCAGGAGAGCAGGGTCGGCCCGACGTTGAAGCTGATCCGGGAGTAGTTGTTGCAGATCTTCACGATGTCTCCCCGTGCGTCGAGAATGCGGGAGGCCGCGTTGCGGTTGTAGCATTCGGCCGCGATCCGTGCGTTCCAGTCGTGCCACGGGGCGGCCGACTCCTGAAGCTCGACGGCCTCGAGCCAGGGGTTCTCCCTCGGCGGCTGGTAGAAGTGTCCGTGGATGCAGACATAACGGGGCATGCGCAAAAACTCCCTTCGAAACCGTGAATGTGAACCGCCCGAAAAAGCCCCCTTCGTCTCGGAAGGGGGCGGCCGGCCGGAGGATCAGGGTGCCGGGGTCCTGTAGTGGAAGAGCACGATCGAAAGCGGGGGCAGGACCAGAGGCAGGGATTGGGGATACCCGTGGCTGGGCACCTGGTCGGCCTCCACCCCCCCCGCGTTGCCCATGCCGCTCCCCCCGTAGAGGAGGGCGTCGCTGTTCAGCATCTCCCGCCAATAGCCGGGACGGGGGACCCCGACCCGGTAGGGGGTCCTCGGCACCGGGGTGAAGTTGCAGACGCAGAGGACGAACTCCCCGTCGTCCCTGCCCTTGCGCAGCCAGGCGAGGACGCTCTGTCGCCAGTCGGTGCAGTCGACCCAGCGGAAGCCCTCCGGGGAGAAGTCCAGCTCGTGAAGCGGGGGGCAGGTCCTGAGGGCGGCGTTGAGGTCCTTGACCCATTGCTGGATACCGCGGAACTCCGGCTTGTCCAACAGGTGCCACTCCAGGGCGGCGTTGTGGTTCCACTCGAGCCCCTGGCCGAACTCCCCGCCCATGAAGAGCAGCTTCTTTCCCGGGTGCGCCCACATGTAGCCGAGCAGGAGGCGGAGGTTGGCGCGCTTCTGCCACCAGTCGCCCGGCATCTTGTTGATGAGGGATCCCTTGCCGTGGACCACCTCGTCGTGGGAGAGGGCCAGCATGAAGTTCTCCGAGAACGCGTAACAGATGCTGAAGGTCAGCCGGTTCTGGTGATAGCTGCGGAAGACGCTGTCCAGGCCCATGTAGCCCAGGGTGTCGTGCATCCAGCCCATGTTCCACTTCATCCCGAAGCCCAGGCCCCCCAGGAACACGGGGCGCGTGACCATGGGCCAGTTCGTGGACTCCTCGGCCACGGTCTGCACGTCGGGGAAGCGGCCGTAGACCTCGCGGTTCAGGTCCTGGAGCAGGGATATGGCCTCCAGGTTCTCCCGCCCTCCGTGCACGTTGGGCTCCCACTGGCCGGCCTTCCGGGAGTAGTCGAGGTAGAGCATGGAGGCGACGGCGTCGATGCGCAGGCCGTCGATATGATAGTGGTCGAGCCAGTACACGGCGCTCGAGATGAGGAAGCTCCGTACCTCGTTGCGGCCGTAGTTGAAGATGTAGCTGCCCCAGTCGGGATGGTAGCCCTTCTGGGGGTTCTCGTGCTCGTAGAGGGCGGTCCCGTCGTAGCGGGCCAGGCCGAAATCGTCGGTCGGAAAATGGCTGGGAACCCAGTCCAGAAGGACGGCCACTCCGCTTTGGTGCAGGGCGTCGATCAGGGCCATGAAGTCCTCGGGGGACCCGTAACGGCTGGAGGGGGCGAAGTAGCCCAGGGTCTGATAGCCCCAGGATCCGTAGAAGGGGTGTTCCATGACGGGCAGCAGCTCGACGGCGGTGAACCCCATCTCCGTGCAGTAGCGCGGGAGCTCCTCGGCGAGCTCCCGATAGGAGAGGGAGAGCCCGTCGTCCCAACGGTGCTTCCAGGAGCCCAGGTGCACCTCGTAGACGCTCCAGGGCGCGTGGAGCGAGGTGACGCCGGCGCGCCCGGCCATCCATCCGGAGTCCCGCCACTCGTAGTCGGGCCAGTGGACGATCGAGGCGGTGCGCGGCGGCACCTCGAAGGCGCGGGCGAAGGGGTCCATCTTGTCCTTGTGCTCGCCCCTGCTGTTCAGGAGGTGGAACTTGTAGAGGGTCCACTTTTCGAGCCCGGGGACGAAGCCCTCCCAGATTCCGCTGCCGTCCCAGCGGGCGGCCAGGGGGTGCGCCTCGGGGTTCCAGCCGTTGAAGTCGCCGACGACGCTCACGGACCTGGCGTTGGGGGCCCAGACGGAGAAGGCGATCCCCTCCGTCCCGTCCTCGGCGATGTGCCTCTGCGCGCCCATCTTGTCGTGAAGGGTGTAGTGCGTTCCCTGCTTGAACAGGAAGATATCGTAGTCGGTCAGGGTCGAAACGCCGTACCGTACCGCATGGTCTTTCCGCATGGCCGTTTCCTTTCCCCAGGGGGCCTTCTTGCCCGCCCCGGACTCGATCCCGAATCTTAAGCAGATGACCGCCTCTCCAGGATCGGAAGGTCCTGGATGGCGTGTCAGTCGCTTACGTCGACACGCGGTACGGTTACCGCGTCGTCGACGCAAACGGAAGGCTTTGCTTTCTTAATAAAAAGCGTATAACGGGCCCGCTCGATGGGAATCAGATCAGCGCGTAGTGCTCCAGCCGCCGCCGAACCTCGTCCCGCCCCAGGTGGACGGCGACCTCGAAGATGCCGGGGCTGACCTTCATCCCCGTCAGGGCGAAGCGCATCGTCATCGCGTAGTCCTTCATCTTCGCTCCGCGGTCGGCGACCCACCGGCGGGCGCTCTCCTCGAGGGCCTCCGAGGTCCAGTCGGGCGTGGCGAGGAGGACGCCGAAGAAGTCCTTCAGGCCCGGCCTGAGCCCGTCCGGGACGGCATCCGACGCGTACCGGGCCTTCACCGGCTCGAAGGACACGAAGTAGTCCGAGTACTCGGCCATCTCCCTGGCCGTCCGCCCCCTCCCGGCCATCAGGGTCAGGGCGTCGGCCAGCCAGGCGTCGCCGTGGTTTTCGACGGGCAGTCCCATCTCCGTCCAGAAGGGACGGATCATCGCCAGGCGCACCGCCGGGTCGAGCCGCTTCAGGTGCTCCTGGTTGATGAAGTTGAGCTTGTCGGGGTCGAACACCGCGGCCTTCCGGGTGACCCGCGACAGCTCGAAGAGCGCGGCGGCCTCGTCGCGGGAGAAGATCTCCCGGTCCTCCCCGGCCGACCAGCCCAGGAGGGCCAGGAAGTTGAAGACGGAGTCCGGCATGTAGCCCATGTCCCGGAACTCGTAGACGCTCGTGGCCCCGTGGCGCTTGCTCAGCTTCTTCTTGTCCTTGCCCAGGATCATGGGCAGGTGGGCGAACTGCGGTACCTCCCAGCCCAGGGCGCGGTAGATCAGGATCTGCTTGGGGGTGTTGGAGATGTGGTCCTCGCCCCGGATGACGTGGCTGATGTCCATGAGGTGGTCGTCGATCACGACGGCGTAGTTGTAGGTGGGCATCCCGTCGCTCTTGATGAGGACGATGTCCTTCAGGTTGTCCGAGTTCTTCTCCTTCAGGCCGTCGCTCAGGGTCTCGATGCGGCCGTAGACGATATCGTCGAAGGACAGGTCCTGACCGGGCAGGACCTTGAAGAGGACGGCCTCTCCGTCCCGGTAGGCCTTGCCCTCCGCCACGAGGCGCTCGGCGTGCTCCCTGTAGAGGTCGAGCCGTTCGGACTGGCGGTAGGGGCCATGGTCCCCGCCCCGGTCGGGGCCCTCGTCCCAGTCCAGGCCCAGCCAGTTCATGCCGGCCATGATGGTCTCCTCGTAGGCCTGGGTCGATCGGGCCCGGTCGGTGTCCTCGATGCGCAGGATGAACTGCCCGCCGGTGTGCCGGGCCCAGAGCCAGTTGAAAAGGGCGGTGTGCCCGCCCCCGATGTGCAATGCCCCCGTGGGGCTCGGGGCGAAGCGCACCCGCACGCTTTTTTCAGGTTTTGCTGTCATGAACGTCCGTCCTCCACGCCGATTTTTTGCGACCATGCGCCCGCCGGGCCCCCGAAGGGATGCCGACGAGGCAAAATCTCATAGGATAAGTTATTATAACGCAAGCGGAGCACGTACGACCTTGCGCGGGTCGCCGCGTCACCTCTGCGACTTCGAGACCCCGTCGAAAAGCGCGGCCGGGGGAGGGCTCCCCTCCGTGCGCCCGGGGTTTTGGGAAAACGAGGTTCATCCAGATGCGGGAAATGGAAAAAATTCTGATCGTCGACGGGCACGGACTGGCCTTCCGGGCCTTCTACGCCGTGCCGCCCCTCTCGGCCCCGGACGGGACGCCGACCAACGCGATCACGGGGTTCATGAACATGCTGGCCCGGGTGGAGGAGGACCTGGCGCCCGGCCGCTGTGCCGTGGTGTTCGACGCGCCCGGCCCCACCTTCCGGCACGAGGCCTTTCCGCAGTACAAGGAGCAGCGCAGGCCGACCCCCGAGGAGTTCAAGCCGCAGGTGCCCCTCCTGCGGGAGCTCCTGGAGCTGATGGGGTACCCCGTCCTCTCCGTGGAGGGGGTGGAGGCGGACGACGTCATCGCCTCCCTGGCGCGTCTGGCGGTCGGTGCGGGGCGGCGCGCCGTCATCCTCTCGTCGGACAAGGACCTCCTGCAGGTGCTGGGCGACGGCGTGACGATGATGCGGCCGATGAAGGGCATCACCACGCTGGCGGAGTACGACGCGGCCGCCTTCGAGCGGGAGCACGGCTTCCCTCCGGAGTCGGTCCCGGACTACCTGGCGCTCCTCGGCGACGCCGCGGACAACGTCCCGGGGGTGCCGGGGGTGGGGGAGAAGACCGCCCTGCAGCTCGTGGGGCAGTGGGGGACGCTCGAACGGCTCTTCGAGTCCCTGGACGAGGTCAGGCCCGCGGTCCGCAAGAAGCTCGAGGCGGGGCGGGATTCCGCGTTCCGGAGCCGCGAGCTCATCCGGCTTCGGCTCGACGTCCCGCTCGGCCTGGACGAGTCCCTTGCGGCCGAGCCCCGGCCCGAGGGGGCGCTGTCGCTCTGCGCCCGCCTGGGGCTCTCGAAGCTCGCGGAGCGGGTGAGGCGGAGGGCCTCGGCCCCGGAGAGCGCGGCGCCTGTCGTTCGGGAGGGGATGATCGCCTCCTGGGAGGATCTGGCGGGGGCCGATACGCTAGCGGCCGTCCTCCTCGACGCCGGAGAGAGGGGGGACGGCGAGGCTCGTTTTCAGGTCGCCGTCCCGGACGGACGCTTCGCCGAGGGCGGCCCTGACGATCTGAGGGGGCTTCTGTCCCGCGGGGGCGTCCGCACCGCGTTCGTGGACGACTGCAAGGGGCTGATGACCCGTCTCGGGACGGCCCCGTTCGAGGGGCTGCGCGTGTGGGACCTCAGGACGGCCCACTACCTGCTGCACCCCGACCGGGGCTCCCACGGGCCGGCCGATCTTCTTCCGGAGGGGACGCCGCCCGCCCTGGGGCTCCTGGACCTGGCCCGGACCCTGGACGCCGAGATCGACCGCCATGAGGGGCTGCGGGACGTTATGGAGAGGATCGACCTCCCTCTGATCCCCGTCCTGATCGGCATGGAACGGGCCGGGATCCGGCTCGATTTCGGCCGGTTCGATGCGCTCCGCTCCGAGCTGGAGGAGCGCATCCGCGTCATCGAGGGGGAGGTCGCGGATCGTGCCGGGGAGGAGGTCAACCTGAACTCGCCCAAGCAGGTCGCCGAGCTCCTGTTCGTGCGGCTGGGCCTTCCCAGCGGGGCCAGGACCAAGGGAAAGACGGCCTTCTCGACGAGCGCATCCGTCCTGGAGGGGCTGGCCGACCTGGACCTGCCGCACAGCGACGTCCCGCGGCTCCTTCTGGAGCACCGCGAGCTCTCCAAGATGCTCAGCGGCTTCGTGGTCCCCCTGCGGAAGTCGGCCGAGCTCGACGGCGGCGTCATCCATACGACGTTCGAGGCGGCCTTCACCGGGACGGGGCGGCTCAGCAGCCGGGACCCGAACCTCCAGAACCTTCCGGCGTTCGGACACTGGGCGGAGCGCATCAAGGCGGGACTGATCCCCGTAGGGGAGGGCAACGTCTTTGTCGCCGCGGACTACTCGCAGATCGAGCTGCGCGTTCTGGCGCACTTCTCGCGGGAGCCCCGGCTGATCGAGGCCTTCCGGAGGGGGATGGACATTCACCGGGAGACGGCGTCCTGGGTCTTCGGCGTGGAGCCGGACTTCGTCACCCCTGAGCTGCGCCGCGTCGCGAAGATGGTCAACTTCGGCCTTCTCTACGGGATGAGCGCCTTCGGGCTGGCCGAGCGGCTGGGCGTGGATCGGGGGGAGGCCGCGGGGATCGTCAAGCGCTACTTCGAGGCCCTGCCGGGGGTGGAGCGGTACTTGGAGGAGAGCGCCGCCCAGGCCCGGGCCGTCGGGTATGCCCGGACCCTGGACGGACGGATCCGCCCCGTGGCGGAGGCTGCGGAGGGCCTGAGGGACCGGAACGGGCTGAACCGCGTCCTTGTGAACACCCCCATCCAGGGGACGGCAGCGGACGTCGCCCGGAGGGCGATGGTGGAGTTCGCCCGGCGTTTCTCCGGGGACGGGGACGTGCGCCTCTTTCTGCAGGTGCACGACTCTCTGGTCTGCGAGTGCCCGGAGGAGCGCGCGGAGGAGGTGGGAGCGGTCATGGCCGAGGTCATGAAGGCGGCCGGACGCCTGTCGGTCCCCCTGGAGACCGCCCTCAAGACGGGACGCTCCCTTGCGGAGGTGTAGGGGGGGCCGTCCGCCGGGAGCGGGCAGGTTCGGAACCGATATGATAAAATCAAAACTCATGGCACCCGGGGGAACGGGGTGTTTTGACTTTTTGCCGAAAGAAGGACGATGGTGGATATGATGCAGCGGTTGAGGACGCAGATGCGTTGGATCATGCTCTTGATTGTGGTGGCCTTCCTGCTCTCGACGTTTCTCATGTACGAGGGGCGCGGTCGGCGCGGGCCGCAGCGCGCGCCCGACGGTTCGATGGCCGACTACGAGGTGGCCGAGATCAACGGGAAGCCGCTGATGCGGTCCGAGCTGGAGCAGAGGCTGAGGGGCTACCTGGAAAGCTATGGACAGCGCGGGATGGCGTCCCTGGACATGCCCGCCATCTACAAGTCCCTGCTGGACCAGTATGCGTTCGAGCTCCAGCTGGCTCAGGAGGTCCGGGATCGCGGGATAGAGGTCTCGGACGCCGAGGCCGAACAGGCGATGAAGGATTACGCCGACCAGGTGTTCCCGACGCGGGAGGCCTTCTTCCAATCCCTGGAGCGCTCGGGGATAAAGGTCGAGGACTACAGGAAGGGCATAGCCCGTCAGATGGCCAACGAGCGGCTTCTGCGCTCCGCCATCGGCGAGGTGGTCGTCAGCGAGGACGAGGCGGTGCAGTTCTACGACACGATGAAACCGCTGCTCTACCGGCAGCCCGAGGGCTTCAAGGTCTATCTGGCCCAGTTCTCGAACGCGGGGGCGGCCGAGTCCCTTCGGGGGCAGCTGGTCGGAGGGGAGAGCTGGGAGCAGGCGACCTCCGGCGATGCCCTGGCCTCCAAGGACGTGATCAGCGTGACCGCCGAGGCGATCTTCCTGCCCGAGAGCGCCTTCGATTCGGGGGCCCTGTCCTTGATGAAGTCCCTGGACGTCGGCCAGGTCAGCCCGGTCTTCGAGCTGTCGAGCGACGACTTCGCCGTGGGGCTCAAGAGCGAGAGGGTCGCGGAGCGGACCACGCCCTACGATGAGGTCAGCGCGGACATCCGCGTGCTCCTGCGGCAGCAGAAGGAGCGCCAGAGCCTGGATGCCTTCGAGAAGGAGGTGCTGGCCCGGGCGAAGGTCGTGATCCACGATCCGTCCCTCTTCGCTGCGAACGCGTCCGCCGACGTCTCCGAGGGGCGCGCCCCTGCGGCCCTTTCCTCGGGGGACGCCGCCTCGCCGGACAAGGCCCCCGAGTAGCTCTGCCGGGGAGAGAAACCGCTCGACTCGGGCCTGTCGCCTTCACGGGACGGGCCCGATTTGTTTTCTCCCCTTGGCGGGTTTGATATAATTACGATAATTATGGAAAGCGGCAGGGACGATCGTCGAATTCATACACGAAGCAGGAGGAGGCGTTGCAAGTGAGGAAGTTTGTGCTGTTGGCGCTGCTGTCGGCCTTTGCGTTCGCGGGGGCCGCGGGGGCCGCGGGGGCGGCGGACGAGGCCGCCTTTCATATCGGGATCGTGACGGGCACCGTGTCCCAGAGCGAGGACGATCTGCGCGGGGCGGAGCTGATGATCCAGAAGTACGGAAATGCGGCCGAGGGCGGAATGGTCACGCACATCACCTACCCCGACAACTTCATGTCCGAGATGGAGACGACCATCAGCCAGCTGGTGGGGCTGGCCGACGATCCCAAGATGAAGGTGATCGTGGTCAACCAGGCCATCCCCGGGACCACCGAGGGCTTCCGCCGCGTGCGGGAGAAGCGTCCCGACATCCTTCTCTTCGCCGGCGAGGCGCACGAGGATCCGGGCGTCATCACGACGGCCGCGGACATCGCCATCAATGCGGACAACATCAGCCGCGGCTACACGATTCCCCTCGGGGCCCAGAAGATGGGGGCCAAGACCTTCGTGCACATCTCCTTCCCGCGCCACATGAGCTACGAGACGCTGGGCCGCCGCCGTGCCATCATGGAGGCCGCGTGCAAGGATCTGGGCATCAACTTCGTGTTCGAGACGGCTCCGGATCCGACCAGCGACGTGGGGGTCGCCGGAGCGCAGCAGTTCATCCTCGAGAAGATGCCCGCGTGGCTGGAGAAGTACGGCAAGGACACGGCGTTCTTCTGCACCAACGACGCGCACACGGAGCCCCTGCTGAAGCGCATCGCCGAGCAGGGCGGCTATTTCGTCGAGGCGGACCTTCCCTCGCCCCTGATGGGCTATCCCGGCGCGCTGGGGATCGACCTCTCCAAGGAGAAGGGCGACTGGCCGGCGATTCTGAAGAAGGTCGAGGAGTCCGTGGTGAAGGCCGGGGGCGGCGAGCGCATGGGGACGTGGGCCTACTCCTACGGCTACACCAACAGCGCGGCGCTGGCCGAGTTCGGCAAGCGCATCGTCGAGGGCAAGGCCAAGCTGGGCAACATGAAGGACCTCATCGCCTGCTACAACGAGTTCACCCCGGGCGCCAAATGGAACGCCAGCTACTACACGGACGCGGGGACCGGCGTGCGCAACAAGAAATTCGTCCTCGTCCAGCAGGACACCTACGTGTTCGGCAAGGGGTACCTGAATGTGGCCGAGACCGAGGTGCCCGAGAAGTACTTCAAGATCGGCAAGTAGGTCCGGGCCACTTTCGATGCACGTCTCGGAGGCCGGGGCCCCGGGCGGTCGGGAAATTTAAGGTTTTGTGTCTCAAGGGGTGAGTGCCCGCCAAGGCACTTTCCCCTTTATTTTTGCTGTTTTGCGTGAAACGCGAGAGGTGATGGTATTGTCCGATACGCCCCTGCTGAAACTGGAAAATATAGGTAAGGAATATTACGGAAACAGGGTGCTCTCGAACGTCAGCTTCTCCCTGCATTCCGGCGAAATCCTGGGGCTGGTGGGAGAAAACGGCGCGGGAAAGTCCACGCTCATGAACATCCTGTTCGGGATGCCCGTGATCGCCGCCACGGGCGGCTACGAGGGAACGATCACCATGGACGGCCGCGTCGTCCGTTTCGGGTCCCCGTTTCAGGCCCTCGAGGCCGGAATCGGGATGGTGCACCAGGAGTTCTCCCTCATCCCGGGCTTCACGGCGGCCGAGAACATCCTGCTCAACCGCGAGGTGCTCAACAAGTCCCTCCTGGAGCACGTCTTCAGCGAGCGCATGTCCACCCTGGACCGGGATGCGATGCGGGAGCGGGCCGGAAGGGCCATTCGCACCCTCGGCGTGGACATCGGGGTCGACACGATCGTCGCGGAGATGCCCGTGGGCTACAAGCAGTTCATCGAGATCGCCCGGGAGATCGACCGCAGCCGGACCCGGCTTCTCTTTCTGGACGAGCCCACGGCCGTCCTGACGGAGACCGAGGCCCAGATCCTGATCGCCGCCCTCAAGAAGCTGGCCCGGAGCGGCATCGGGATCATCTTCATCTCGCACCGCCTGCACGAGGTCAAGGAGCTGTGCGACCGTATCGTCGTCCTTCGGGACGGGGAGGTGATCCGCGAGGCGGACGCCAAGACCGCCTCGGTACGGGACATCGCCTCCTGGATGGTGGGGCGTCAGGTGGACGAGCACAAGGGCCGGAGGCGCGAGCGCGTCCGTTCGGATTCCGTGGCCCTGGCCGTGGAGCACCTTTGGGTCGATATGCCCGGAGAGACCGTGCGCGACGTCTCCTTCGAGGTCCGCAAGGGCGAGATCTTCGGCATCGGCGGCCTGGCGGGGCACGGAAAGCTCGGAATCCCCAACGGCATCATGGGGCTCTACCCCTCGGGCGGAGCGGTGGAGCTCTTCGGCCGCTCCATCCCCCTGAACATACCCCGAAAGGCCCTGGACAGCCGCATGGCCTTCGTATCGGAGGACCGGCGCGGGGTGGGACTGCTCCTGGACGAACGCATCGACTGGAACATCACCTTCACCGCCATGCAGGTGCAGAACCGCTTCCTGAAGCGCATTCCGGGGCTGGGGATCCGGCTCCGGGACGACCGTGCCATCAGCCGCGAGGCCGAGCGGTACATCGACGCGCTGGAGATCAAGTGCACGGGGCCCGGCCAGCGGGCGGCGGAGCTGTCGGGAGGGAACCAGCAGAAGATCTGCCTGGCCAAGGCCTTTGTGCTTCAGCCCGAGGTCCTGCTGGTGTGTGAGCCCACGCGGGGCATCGACATCGGAGCCAAGGAGCTGGTGCTCGATACCCTCAGACGCTACAACGAGGAGCATGGGACGACGATCGTCGTCACCTCCTCCGAGCTTGAGGAGCTGCGCGCCATCTGCGACCGTATTGCCATCGTGGGCGAGGGCCGCATTGCGGGCGTGCTCCCCGCCGAGAGCCCGGCCGAGGAGTTCGGCCTCCTGATGATGGGCTCGAAATAGAGGAGGGGGACGTCAATGATCGGAAACTTTATCGACAGGGCCGGATGGCCGCGGATCATCATCGGCCTGTTTCTGCTGGGGCTCTTCATCGCGGCCCCGTTCGTCGGGGTGCGGATCGACACGTCGCTGTCCGACACGCTGGTCCGCTTCGGGATGAACGGCGTCATGGTCCTGGCCATGATCCCGATGGTCCAGTCGGGCTGCGGCCTGAACTTCGGTCTGCCCCTGGGCATCATCGCGGGGCTGCTGGGCGCCACGCTGTCCATCGAGCTCGACATCCGCGGCCCCCTGGGCTTTTTCGCCGCCATCCTGATCTCCATGCCCATCGCCGCAATCCTGGGCTACTTCTACGGCCAGCTCCTGAACCGGGTCAAGGGCGACGAGATGATGATCGCGACCTACGTCGGCTTCTCGTCCGTGGCCTTCATGTGCATCGCCTGGCTGCTGCTGCCGTACAGGAGTCCCACCATGATCTGGGGGTACGGGGGCTCGGGGCTGCGCACCACGATCAGTGTGGGCGACTATTGGATTCACGTCCTGAGCAATTTCCTCTCCTTCAAGATCGGGCACCTCTTCGTCCCGACGGGAATGTTCCTCTTCTTCGGCCTGATGAGCTTTCTGGTGTGGCTCTTCATGAAGAGCAAGACGGGGACGGCGATGACGGCGGTAGGCTCCAACCCCGAGTTCGCCCGGGCCTCCGGGGTGAACGTCGACCGCATGAGGACCATCTCGGTCATCCTCTCCACCATGCTGGGGGCCGTCGGCATCCTGGTGTACGAGCAGAGCTTCGGCTTCATCCAGCTCTACATGGGGCCCTTCTACATGGCGCTTCCGGCCGTGGCGGCCATCCTGCTGGGCGGGGCCTCGGTCAACAAGGCCTCCATCCTCAACGTCGTCGTGGGGACCTTCCTCTTCCAGGGGATCCTCACCATGACGCCCTCCGTCATCAACAGCGTGCTGCAGACGGACATGTCGGAGGTCATCAGGATCATCGTCAGCAACGGGATGATCCTCTACGCCCTGACGAGAAAGGTGCGGGTGAAACGATGAACAGCCCGGTGCGCAGCCTTCTGAAGCCGATCCTCAACAACGCGGTGCCCCTCATCTTCATCGCGATATCGGCCGTGGCCATTCCCCTCTCGGGCTTCTCGGCCAGCTACCTGATCCAGGAGCTCCTGATCCGGATCGGGCGCAACTCCTTCCTCATCCTCTCCCTGCTGATCCCCATCATGGCGGGGATGGGCCTGAACTTCGGCATGGTGCTCGGCGCCATGGCGGGGCAGATCGGCCTGATCCTCGTCTCGGACTGGGCGATCGTCGGCATCCCCGGCGTTTTGCTCGCCATGATGATCGGGACGCCCATCGCCGTGCTCCTGGGTCTGCTCTGCGGCCATGTCCTGAATCGGGCCAAGGGGCAGGAGATGGTCACCTCCTACATCCTGGGCTTCTTCATCAACGGCATCTACCAGCTCTTCGTCCTCTATTTCATGGGGTGGATCATCCCGATCGGCAATCCCTCCCTCGTGCTCTCCCGAGGATACGGCATCCGAAACGCCGTGAGCCTCCTGGGGGTCCGCGGCGTTCTGGACAACCTGATCCCGTTATCCTTCACGCTGCCGTTCTTCTCGGGGACCGTCAAGGTGCCGGTGGCGACCTTCCTGGTCATCGCGGTCTTCTGCGTCTTCGTCGTCTGGTTCCGCAGGACCAAGCTGGGCCAGGACATGCGCGCCATCGGCCAGGACATGGCGGTCGCCGACTCCGCGGGGATCCCGGTCAACCGCACCCGGGTCATCGCCATCGTCATCTCCACGGTGCTGGCCTGCTACGGGCAGATCATCTTCCTCCAGAACATGGGGACCCTGAACACCTACAACAGCCACGACCAGGCCGGGATGTTCTCGATCGCGGCGCTCCTCATCGGCGGGGCCAGCGTCTCCCGCGCCGGCATCGCGAACGTCTTCGTGGGGGTGGTGCTCTTCCACCTCATGTTCATCGTCGCCCCCATGGCGGGCAAGAACCTCATGGGGCAGGCGCAGATCGGGGAGTACTTCCGCGTCTTCGTGTCCTACGGGATCATCGCCATCGCGCTGGTGCTCCACGCCTGGAAGCGGAACCGGGACAGGGCCGAGGCGCGCCGAAGCCTGCGCGGCCCCGCCGGGGCCGGAAAGGAGGGAGCGTGATGCGCGTCCTTCAGAGGACCGTCGTGCTGCTGGCCCTGATCGCTCTCGGGGTGGGGCTCTTCTACATGGGGCGGGAGCATCAGGTGTTCCTCGACAACAGGACGATCGAGGCGGGCGGGGCCACCTTCAGGGCCCTGGAGCAGGTCAACGTCAGCGTGAACGGGGGCGAGCCCATCGAGCTCCTGGAGCGCGACCGGGACGTGGTCCGGACGGTGGGGCCCACGCTCTCGGTCCGGGTGGAGGTCCTGGACTCCATGGGCGGCGACGTCGAGCGGACGGTCGACCTCGTGCTCAGGCCCGGGTTCCGGAGGGATCTGATGCTCAGCCTTCCTCTGGTGGCCGCGGGCCGGGACGATTTCGTCCTGCCGCCCCCCACGGCGCAGCAAACCGCTCCGGAGGCGGAACCCGCGCCTCCGCCCGAGGAGGGGATTTCGCCTCCGGCCGCGGAGCTCCCCCCTCCGGGGACCGCCCCCGAGGAGACGCGGCCCGCCGGGAAGCCCTGAGTGATTCGAGGGCTGGAACGGTTGTCCGATCTTCTTGTGCGAGGGTTCGTCATTTCTCCTAAGGTAAAAACGTGAAGATTGTGTTATTCTTAGAGAATATGTGGTAAGTTGCCTCAACCCGCAAATCGAGTGCCCGCGGTGTCCTCGGGGGCACATTTTAAGGAGGAACGTGTCGGATATGGGATTCCGCACTATCGAGGAGCTTTGTGAGGAGCTCAAGGCAAAGCGCGTATCCGTCCTCGCCGGCGGCGGGGAGAAGGCCGTCGCCAAGCAGAAGGCCAAGGGAAAGGGGACGGCCCGGGAGAGGATCGACCAGCTTCTGGATCCGGGCTCCTTTGTGGAGATCGACGAGTACGTGACGCACCGCTGCGTCAACTTCGGCCTGGATAAGTCCAAGCCGCTGGGGGACGGGGTGGTCACCGGATGGGGGACCATCGAGGGCCGAAAGGTCTTCGTCTTCAGCCAGGACTTTACCGTTCTGGGCGGGTCGCTCGGCGAGAAGCACGCCGACAAGATCTGCAAGGTCATGGACCTGGCCATGGAGATGGGCTGCCCGGTCATCGGCCTCAACGACTCCGGCGGCGCCCGCATCCAGGAGGCCGTCGACGCCCTGAACGGCTACGGCAAGATCTTCTATCGCAACACCCTCGCCAGCGGGGTGATCCCGCAGTTCTCCGTCATCATGGGGCCCACGGCGGGTGGCGCGGTCTACAGCCCCGCCCTGACGGACTTCATCTTCATGGTGGACAAGACGGGCATCATGCACATCACCGGCCCGGCCGTCATCAAGGCCGTCACGGGCGAGGAGGTCTCGAGCGAGGAGCTGGGCGGGGCCACGGCCCACAACACCAAGAGCGGCAACGCGCATTTCATGGCGGCCTCGGAGCAGGAGTGCTTTGCGCAGATTCGCAAGGTCCTGTCCTACCTGCCCCTGAACAACCTGGAGGACGCGCCCTGCAAGGAGACGACGGACAGCGTGGAGCGCGCCGACCTCGGCCTGCGCGCGGCGGTTCCCACGAACCCCAACAAGGGGTACGACGTGCGGGACGTGCTCGTCCGCGTCCTGGACGACGGGGAGTTCACCGAGGTCCAGCCGGGCTGGGCCCAGAACATCCTGACCGGTTACGGCCGCATCGGCGGGCGCGCCGTCGGGATCATCGCCAATCAGGCCAAGGTCATGGCCGGCTGCCTGGACATCAACGCCTCCGACAAGGCCAGCCGCTTCATCCGCCACTGTGACGCCTTCAACCTGCCGATCGTGACCTTCGTGGACGTCCCCGGGTACCTTCCGGGCGTCACCCAGGAGCACAACGGCATCATCCGCCACGGGGCCAAGCTCCTCTACGCCTACAGCGAGGCCACGGTGCCCCTCCTTACGGTCATCCTCCGCAAGGCCTACGGCGGCGCCTATCTGGCCATGAGCAGCAAGTCCCTGGGAGCCGACATGGTCCTGGCCTGGCCCCAGGCGGAGATCGCGGTCATGGGGGCCGAGGGCGCGGCGAACATCGTGTTCAAGAAGGACATCGACGCCTCGTCGGATCCTGCGGCCACCCGTCTCGAGAAGATCGAGGAGTACCGGAAGGCCTTTGCCACTCCCTACGTGGCCGCCGAACGGGGCCTGGTGGACCGCGTCATCATGCCGGAGGAGACGCGCCGGGAGCTTTGGCTCGCCCTGTGCGGCATGGAGAGCAAGCGGGTCGGACGCCCGAGCAAAAAGCATGGCGTCATCCCGCACTGAGGAGGCCGGCCATGGTTCCCGCTGCGGCCACTGAAGCTTTCGAGGGGGTCTCCGGTTCCGTCATCGTCAGCATCACGGCCTTCACCATCGTATTCATCGTCCTGCTGGGCCTGACGGCCGTGATCTATGCCATCAAGATCTTCGCGGGCGAGAACTCCGCCTCGAACGGCAAGGCCTCCGCCGTCCCGGCGCCCGCCCCGTCCCAGGCACCCGCCCCTGTATCCGTCGCCTCTGCGACCCCGAGCGGGTGCGAGAGCACGAGGGTCGTCGCCGCCATCACGGCGGCCATACTCGCGGCGACGGGCGGCCGGGGCAGGGTTCTCTCCGTCGTCCCCGAGGAGACGAGGGGGCCGGGGTCCCGATGGACGCGCACCTGGAGGACCGCCGCCCTGATCGAGCAGGTCGGCAATCGCCTGAACCGTTCCTGGAAGCACTAGCCGGTACGGTCCGGACCGTGAATGAATCCGTGCTCCTTTTTGAGAGCGCGTCGTCATCTTTGGAAAGGGGTTGTTTCTGTCGTGAATAAATACAGAGTTGTCGTGGATGGTACCGCGTACGTCGTCGAGGTGGAGGATCTGGGCGCGGCTCCCGCGAGTGCGCCCGTTGCTCCGGCTCCCGCAGCGGTATCGGCTCCCGTTGCCGCCCCAGTGCCCGCTCCCGCCCCTGCGGCGCCCGCAGCTCCGAAGCCGGCGGCGCCGGTGTCGGCCGGAAGCTCCACCATCACGGCGCCCATGCCGGGCAAGGTCCTCGACGTCAAGGTCTCGGTCGGCGGTGCCGTCAAGAACGGCGATCTCGTCCTGCTCCTCGAGGCGATGAAGATGGAGAACGAGATCTTCGCCCCGGCCGACGGCACGGTCGCGGAGGTCCGGGTGCGGGGCGGGGACTCCGTCAATACGGGAGACGTCCTGGTCGTCCTCTCCTGAGGAGAGAGGGCGCCCTGCAGGGCCCCCTTTCCCGGTCCGGCCGCCGTTCTTCCCGATTTCCGATCGCACGTTTCCCTCCCCCCCTCTCGTTGTCGAAAACGAATGGCGGGGAGGGAATTTTTTTGACCGGCCCGGCCCGGCTGCATCGGCCGTTTGCATGAAATGTGGGGATAGCGCTCCTCCCGAAGTCCGGGTAGTGCTATCATTGTAAGATATGGAGGTGCTTGAGATGAACATAGCCGTTGGATGCGATCATGCCGGTTTCGTTCTGAAGTCCGCCGTGACGGACTACCTCGGGCAGCGTCCGGGAGTCGAGCTCCTGGATTTCGGGACCCATTCCGAGGATCGGGTCGACTATCCCGATGTGGCTCTCGAGGTGGGCCGGGCCGTCTCGGACGGTCGCGCCGCCTGCGGGGTGCTGCTCTGCGGGACGGGCATCGGCATGGCGATAGCGGCCAACAAGATTGGGGGCGTGCGGGCCGCGGCCTGCAACGACGTCGAGAGTGCCCGCATGGCCAAGGCCCACAACGACCTCAACGTGATCGCGCTCGGAGGTCGGGTCATCGGGACCGGGCAGGTCCCCGACATTCTCGAGGCGTGGCTCTCGACCCCCTTCGAGGGGGACCGCCACCTCGTGCGCATCAACAAGATCGCGGCGGCGGAGACGGCGACCCTCTCCGCGGAGCTCTCCTCCGGGGGGCGCGTGGTCGTGTTCAACCATCCCCTGGTCCAGCACAAGGTCGGGATCATCCGGGACAAGGACACCAGCGTCAAGGAGTTTCGCGAGCTGGTTCAGGAGATCGCGGGGCTGATGGTCTACGAGATCACCCGCAATCTTCCCCTGACCGAGGTGCGGGTGGAGACGCCTCTGGCGGTGACGACGGCTCGGACCCTGGAGGGCAAGAAGCTGGCCATCCTCCCCGTCCTGAGGGCGGGGCTGGGCATGGTGGACGGAATCCTTCAGCTGGTCCCGAACGCCAAGGTCGGACACATCGGCCTTTACAGGGATCCCGAGACGCTGCTGCCGGTGGAATACTACTGCAAGCTTCCGCAGGACATCGAGGAGCGCGAGATTTTCGTCCTCGACCCGATGCTGGCGACCGGGGGATCGGCCGCCGCGGCCATCTCCCTCGTCAAGGGCCGCGGGGGGCAGAAGATCTCCCTGGTGTGCCTCATCGCGGCTCCGGAGGGCATCGCACGCGTCCACGAGGAGCACCCCGAGGTCGACATCTTCATCGCGGCGCTGGACAGCCACCTGAACGACCACGGCTATATCGTCCCGGGGCTCGGGGATGCGGGGGACCGGCTCTTCGGGACGAAATAGGGGGGATCGGCGCTCTTGATCGACGTCGAACTGTTCCTGCTGGGGCTTGGAGGCTTTTTCTGGGGCGGCCTGATCACGCCGTTCTCCATTCGCCTGGCCCAGAGCTACCGCATCCTGGACCTGCCGGACGCCAGAAAGATCCATACGGATCAGGTGCCGCGCGGCGCCGGGCTGGGACTCTGGGCGGGATACCTGCTGTGGTCGCTCTATGCGGTGGGGACGACGCCGGCCGTGCGGGTGATCGCGCTTGGGGCGACGATCGTCTTCTTCGCCGGTTACGTCGACGACATGCGCTCCCTCAGCCCCTTTCTCAGGCTGGGGCTCCATCTGCTGGGCTCGGCCCTGGCCGTTCTGCCCCTGGGGCTGCCCCCCACGACCGCCCTCGTCTGCATCCTCTGGGGGGCGGGGGTGACCAGCGCCTACAACCTGATCGATGGGGTCAATGGCCTTTGCCTCTCGCTTTTCATCGCCTCCTCCTCGGGGCTGGCCTTTCTGGGGGCCGTACCCGTCGGGGTGACCCTGGCGGCGATGGCCCTGGGGGTGCTGTGCTGGAATTTTCCGTGGGCCCAGACTTTTTTGGGGGACGGCGGGAGCACGCTGCTGGGCTATATTTTCGCCGTCCATTTTCTGACCGCCGCAGCCCCGACGCTCCGGACCGTGGGGCCCCACGAACTGATCCTGCTGCTCCTGCTGTTCGGCGGGGTTCCGGTGCTGGACACGATGGTCGCCTTCGTCCGCCGCATCCTGAGGGGCAAATCCCCCTTTTATCCCGACAAGGGGCACCTGCACCATCGCCTGATGCGCCTTACGGGCTCCCCGTTCTGGGCCGTCGTCTGCCTGTGGCTGATGCAGTCGGCCTTCCTCGCGGGGGGGATCGCGGTGTATGGGCGGCTGTCCTGACGGGCGGCGGATAGGATACGAAATGAAGAAGAAACGGGGAGCGCCTTAATGCGTAGAGTAACCTGTGTCGTGGGGACCCGGCCGGAGGCCATCAAGATGGCGCCGCTCATACGCCTGCTGAGGGAGGATGGGCGTTTTGCCGTCACCGTCCTGGCCAGCGGTCAGCATACCGACATGCTTCAGCAGGCGCTGGCGCATTTTTGCATCGATGCGGACGTCAATTTGAACGTCATGAGGGAGCGGCAGACGCTCGATCACGTCACGTCGGCCGTGCTGCTGGGGGTCGGCGCCTTCCTGGACCGGGCTCCGCAGGACATGCTGCTGGTGCACGGGGACACGACCACGACGCTCGGAGCGGCCCTGGCGGGCTTCTATCGCGGGGTCCCCGTGGGGCACGTGGAGGCCGGATTGCGCAGCCACAACATGGCCCTTCCCTTTCCGGAGGAGGCCAATCGGGTGCTGACGGACCGCCTCGCCTCGCTTCACTTCGCCCCCACTCCCAGGGATGCGGAGAACCTGAGGCGCGAGGGGGCATCGGAGGCCCGTATTTTCGTCACCGGAAACACCGTCATCGACGCACTGTACTGGACGCTCGAGAACCTCGCTCCGGCGGAGATCCTGCGGGACGTCCCCGAGGACGTCCCGCTCGTGCTGATGACGGCCCACCGGAGGGAGTCGTGGGGGACGCCGCTGGTCTCCATCTGCGAGGGCGTTGCGGCGCTCCTGAGGGAGCATCCCGAGGTCCGGGTGCTCGTCCCGCTCCACAAGAATCCGGCCGTCCGCGACGTCATCCGCAGGGAGCTGGGGGCCTCCCCGCAGGTGATCCTGACGGAGCCCCTGTCGTATCCCGACTTCGTCTCGGTGATGAACAGGAGCCTTTTCATCGTGAGCGACAGCGGGGGTATCCAGGAGGAGGCCTCCGCGCTCAGGAAGCCCGTCCTGATCCTGAGGGAGGTCTCGGAGCGTCCGGAGGCCATTTTCGAGGGGACGGGGGTCCTTGTGGGGACCCGCCCCGACGCCATCCTTCGGGAGTCCCTGCGGCTTTTGGAGGACCCGGCCTATCGGGCGGTGTTTTCGGAACGGGGGATGCCCTTCGGGGACGGCAGGGCGTCCTCGAAGATCAGGGATGTCGTCTTGGAATACCTGGACGGGGCTCCGCGGGAGGGGTTTTAGATGAATGTCATGAGGATAGAGGGGGGGACGCCCCTCAAGGGGACCGTCCGGACTCAGGGGGCGAAGAACGCGGCGCTGCCCGTGATGGCGGCCTGCCTGCTCCTGAAGGGGGGGACGCTGACGCTCGACAACGTCCCCGACCTTTATGACGTGAGCACGATGATCGAGCTGCTCGGAACCCTTGGCGTGAAGGTCTCCCGGGAGGAGGACCGCGTCCGGCTGAACGTCCCCGATGAGGTCGTCTGGGAGGCGCCGGAGCACCTGGTGCGCAAGATGAGGGCCTCCTCGCTGGTCCTCGGGCCCCTCCTGGCGCGCTGCGGCCGTGCGGCCCTGCCCCTGCCGGGCGGGTGCTCCATCGGCAGCAGGCCCATAGACCTGCACCTGAAGGGGCTGGTGCAGATGGGGGCGAAGATCGAGATCCGAAACGGCGTGGTGCACGCGGTCGCGGATCAGCTACGGGGCCGGCGGATCTACCTCGACTTCCCGTCGGTGGGGGCTACGGAGAATCTCATGATGGCCGCGGCCCTGGCCCGGGGGGAGACGATCATCGAGAACACCGCCCGCGAGCCGGAGATCGAGAACCTCGCGGCGGTCCTGAGGGCCATGGGGGTCCCCATCGAGATGGAGGGGACGGGCTGCGTCCGCATCAAGGGGATCGAGGAGGTCCGGGAGGGATGCGAGCGGGTCATCCCCGACCGCATCGAGGCCTGCACCTACATTCTGGCCGGGGTCATGACCGGCGGGGAGATCACCGTGAGCGACATCGTCCCCGCCCACATCGACGCCCTGCTGGCCAAACTGGAGGAGGCCGGAGCGAACTTCGTCGTGAGGGGCAGGGAGGTGGCCGTGTTTCCCGTCGGCCGGCTGAAGTCCGTCTCCCTCAAGACGATGCCCTACCCGGGTTTCCCCACGGATCTGCAGCCCCAGATGACTGCGGCGCTGGCGCTGGCCGGCGGCGTCAGCATGGTGGAGGAGAGCGTCTTCCAGGCCCGATTCCTGTACGCCGAGGAGCTCAATCGGATGGGGGCGGAGATCCGCATCAAAGGGGACACGGCCATCGTCAACGGGGTGAAGGCGCTGGACGGGGCCACCGTCAGGGCGACGGACCTGCGTGCGGGGGCCGCCCTGATCCTTGCCGGGCTGGCCGCGTCCGGCGAGACTCGCATCGAGGATATGGTCCACGTGTGGCGCGGGTACGAGGCGATCGACCGCAAGCTTCGCGGCCTGGGCGCCCGCGTTTCGCTCGAGGAGGGGGTTGGGGGATGACGGGAATCGAGACGGAGCTCGAGAGGACCGGGAACGAGGGAACGGTACCCCCGGACGGGGGCTCGCCTCGGCCGGATGGCGCTGCGGCACGGAGGCCCAACCTCTCGTCGATAGAGGTCTACGGGTTCGTGGGGCCAGCAGGGACGGGAAAGAGCCAGAGGGCCTCGCAGGTTGCGCGGCAGTACGGGATCGACCTGATCGTCGACGACGGCTTGGTCGTCTCCCGCGGTCGGATCATGGCCGGAAAGAGCGCCAAATCGGAGGTCAACATGGTCCGGGCCATACGGCGTGCGATCTTCGAGTATCCCGCCCACCGCATGGAGGTGGCGGGTTTCCTGGAGGGACGTGCGCCCTGCAAGGTGATGATCCTGGCCACCTCCGAGGGGATGATGCGGAAGATCGTGGCGAAGCTGGGGCTGAACGATCCGGTCAAGGTCATCGGCATCGCCGACGTGGCGACGCAGGAGGAGATCGAAAACGCGCTGCGCGAGCGGCGCGAGAAGAAGCAGCACGTCGTCCCCGTCGCCCGGGCCCAGATTCAGCGGAACTTCGCCGGAAAGCTGGTGAGCCAGCTCAAGGACCTCTTCAAAAGCAAGGACAAGGAGGACGGCCGCACCGTCGTCAAGCCTCCCTTCAGTTTCGACGGGCGCGTGACGATCGGCCAGGAGGCCATCCTGGAGATGTGCCGTCGCCTCGTCGTGATCGGGGAGCACGTTCAAAAGGTGCATGAAATCGATCTGGAGCCCGACGACGACAGCCTCGACGTCAACATGGTGCTGGACGTCAAGCTCGGGGACAAGAGCGCGCTGGCCATCGCCCGCCTCCTGCAGAAGAAGATCAGTGTGGGGTTGAGCTACTTCACGGGGATGGAGGTCCGCAAGGTCAACGTCAAGATCAACGAGGTGGCTCTGTAGCTCCGATGGGGAGCGAAACGTGTCCTGGGCGGCCGGTGCCCTGTCCGGGGCTGCCGGAACGAGGCCGGTCATGATGGGGAGGAGTGTGGCTATGGACGGTGTGGAGGGTGAGCTCCGCGTCCCATCGGGACGGGAGGAGGCGGCCTGGAACGAGTTGCGCTCCCGCGTCGAGTCGTGTGGGCGCTGCGGGCTCTGCGAGACCCGTACCCGCACGGTCTTTGGACAGGGGGCGCTGCGGACGCCGCTCGCGTTCGTCGGAGAGGGGCCCGGTGCGGACGAGGACAGGGAGGGATTGGCCTTCGTCGGAAGGGCCGGTCAGCTTCTCACGCAGATCCTCAACGCGGCCGGTATCGATCGGGAGTCGGTATTCATCACGAACGTGGTCAAGTGCCGCCCTCCGAACAACCGGGTCCCCACGCAGGAGGAGATGATGCGGTGCGGGGATTTCCTGGAGGCGCAGCTCCTGCTGCTCCGTCCCCGCCTTCTCGTCTGCCTCGGCAACACGCCGATGCGCTGGATACTCAAGACCTCGGAGGGCATCACGGCCCTCCGAGGGCGCTGGTTCGAGTGGCGGGGCATCGAGGTGATGCCCATGTTCCACCCCAGCTATCTTCTGCGCAACGACTCCCGCCAGAAGGGCAGTCCGAAGGACCTCACGTGGCAGGACGTCCAAAAACTGAAGGCGCGCCTGGACGAAATAAGGAAGGAGAACGTCGAGCGATCATGAAAACAGTGCCCGATCACCTGGCAATCATTCTGGATGGGAACGGGAGGTGGGCCAAGCGCCGCGGGCTGCCGCGGCTCATGGGGCATCGTGCCGGCCTGAGAAAACTCGAGGAGATGGTCCGCCTCGTCAAACGTCAGGGAATCCGCTATTTCTCGGTCTACGCCTTTTCGACCGAGAACTGGAACAGGCCCAAGATGGAGGTCGATGGACTGATGAGCCTGTTCCGTTACTATATCCGCCACAAGGTCGACGCGATCAAGGCGGAGGGGGGGCGCATCCGTTTTGCCGGCAGGCGCGAGAACATCCCCGCGGATCTGCTGGAGATGATGCGCTGGGCCGAGGAGCGCACCGCGGGGGAGACGACGATCGACTTCATCCTCTGCCTGAACTACGGCGGCCGCGCCGAGGTGCTGGACGCCGTCAACGCCCTTCTGGAGAGCGGGCACCGGGGGCCGGTCACGGAGGCCGACCTGCGAAGGTTCTTCTACCTTCCGGACGTTCCCGACCCCGACCTGATCGTGCGTACGAGCGGCGAGCTGCGCCTCAGCAACTTCTGGCTGTGGGAGGCCGCCTACAGCGAGTTCTATTTTACGGACATCCACTGGCCCGACTTCGACGAGGCCGCCCTCAGGACGGCGCTCGAGGACTATGCCGGACGGGAGAGGCGCTATGGCGGGCTCAAATCCTAGCCGGGAGTTCGTTCAGCGGACCCTGAGCGGCGCCGTCATCGTCCTGGGGATCATCGGCGGCATCTACCTCGGCGGGTGGGCGTGGATCCTCGTCGTCTCCCTGCTGGCGCTCGTCTCCCTGAGCGAGTATTACCGCCTGCTCGGCAAGCGCATGAAACTTTCGCGGGGAATCGGCTACATCTGCGCGCTGTCGGTGCTCCTCTCGTCGGCGGAGGGGGTTCGCCCGGTATCGATCGCCCTGATCCTGTCGCTGAGCACCTACGCCATCTTCATGGTCGAGATGATGCGGCGGCAGACGACGCAGCAGAGCTTCGCGGTGGGCAACGTGGGCGGCACCCTGTCGGGGGTGCTCTTCATCGTCATCCCCTGGACCTGCATTCTGCTGCTCCGCAGTTTTCCGATGGGAAACCTGATCCTGGTCTCGCTTTTCGCCTGTACATGGGGCTGCGACGTCATGGCCTACCTGATCGGGGCGCGGTGGGGCCGGTTCAGGCTCTGCGAGTACATCAGCCCCAAGAAGACCTGGGAGGGGTTCATCGGAGGGGTCGTGGGCAGCTTTCTGGTGATCGCCGTCGTCATCTACGTCCTGGAGCAGCCGCCCTACCCCCTCTTTCTGATCGCCCCGATCTGCGGCCTCGCCGGCCAGCTTGGGGACCTCGCGGAGTCCCTCGTCAAGCGGGAGCTCGACGAGAAGGACTCCGGCCGGATCATTCCCGGGCATGGGGGCGTCCTGGACCGTTTTGACAGCATTCTGATCAACGGGCTCCTGACCTACCTCCTGTTCGGGGTCGTCCTGGCATGACGGGGCCGGAGGGAGGGCAGGGCCGGAAGCGGGTTGCGGTCATCGGGGCCACGGGCAGCGTGGGGACGGCCGTGCTGGACGTCTGCCGCGCCCATCCCGGGGCGTTCGAGGTCCGTGCCCTGGCCGCCCGCACGGACTCCGAAAAACTGACGGCGTTGGCGGCGGAGTTCGGTGCTACAATGCTCTGTGTCCACGACGCGCCGCCCGGTTCGGGGTCGGCGCTTTGCGGCACCCGGGGACTCGTCGCCGTGGCGGAGGACCCCGGGGTGGATCACGTGGTCTTCGCTTCGTCCGGGACGGCGGCCATACCCGCTCTGCAGGCCGCCCTCCGCGCAGGGAAGGAGGTCTCCCTGGCGAACAAGGAGAGCATCGTGGTCGCAGGGCCATGGGTGATGCCCCTGGTGCGTTTCCGGGATCAATTGCGCCCCCTGGACAGCGAGCACAATGCCGTCTGGCAATGTCTTCACGGGGAGGAGGCCCCCGTGCGGCGAATCTTTCTCACGGCCTCCGGGGGCCCCTTTCGGGACTGGCCGGCCTCGAAGCTCGATGCCGTGACCCCCGAGATGGCCCTTCGGCATCCCGTCTGGGCGATGGGGGCGAAGATCACGATCGACAGCGCCACCCTGATGAACAAGGGTATCGAGCTCATCGAGGCGATGATCCTCTTCGGCCTCGAGCCGCATCAGGTGGAGGCCCTGGTCTCGCCGGGCTCCTTCGTCCACGCCCTCGCCGAGTTCGAGGACGGCAGCGTCAAGATGCTCGCCGGCCCTCCGGATATGCGGCTGCCGGCCGCCTCCTGCCTTTTCTGGCCGGAGCGCCGTTTCCCCTGCGAGCGCGTCGGCCGGCCCGTCCTGGCGCCTCGGACGATCGCCTTCGAGCCCCCGGACGAGGGACGTTTCCCCGCCCTGAGGCTTGCGCGGGAGGCGATGGAGCGAAGGGGACCTCTTCCCGCCGTGCTGGTGGGGGCGGACGAGGTGGCCGTCGATCGGTTCCTGGAGGGGCGCATCGGGTTTACGGCCATAGCCCGGGCCGTGGAGGAGACGATGGGGGCCTGTCCGCTTCCCGCCCCCGCCTCCCTGGAGGAGGCGCTCTCGGCGCTGGACTGGGCCCGTCGGTATTGTGCAAAGATCTGCGATGCGTGGGAGGCGTGAACGGCCTCTTGACGAATCGTAAAATATCGGGAGGACTTGGATGTTGACAAGTGTGGTTGCGTTCATCATCGTCATCGCCATCTGCGTGCTGATTCACGAGTTCGGGCACTACATCACGGCGCGCCTTCTGGGCGTGCAGGTGCACGAGTTCGCCTTCGGCATGGGGCCGGCGATCAAACAGATCGAGCGGAAGGGCCGGTCCCGGATGCTTTGGTCCTGGCGGCTTTTTCCGGTCGGCGGTTTCTGCCGTCTGGCCGGCATGGGGGAGGAGTCCGGCGAGGAGACCGTGCTCCCGGGCATGGGGTTCAACGAGCAGCCCGCCTGGAAGCGCTTCTTCATCCTCCTGAACGGCTCCCTCTTCAACGTTCTGCTGGCGTTCCTGCTGACGGCGGTCTTTCTCTGCGGGCACGGCGTCATGAACATGGAGGACACGAAGATCGGGACCCTGATGGAGGGCTTCCCGGCGCAGCGCGCCGGGCTCGAGGCCGGGGACCGCATCGTAGCGGTCAACGGCAGGCCCGTCGGGCATTGGCGCGAGATGTCGGCCGCATTGCGCGACGCCGCGGCGAAGGGGGACGTCACCATCGAGGTCCAGCGCGCCGATCGGACGCTGACCGTGACGACGCCCATTCCCGACAATGCGGAGTACGGGCACCCCATGCTGGGGGTTACCCCGGCGCTCGAGCGCTACGCCCCCGGCCGCGCCCTGCGGAACGCGGTGGGGTACACCTGGGGGATGACGAAGCTCATGCTCAAGGGGGTCTGGGACTGGGTGGCGCAGCGCCAGGAGGTCGACGTGACGGGGCCCATCGGCATCGCCTCGATGTCCGGCCGCGCTCTGCGCGAGGGGCCCTGGAGCTTCGTGACCTTTTTGGCGCTGATCAGCCTGAATCTGGGCCTCCTCAACCTCTTTCCCATCCCGGCCCTGGACGGGGGGCGCATCGTCTTCGTGCTGCTGGAGATGGTGTTCCGCCGGCGGCTGCCGGAGCGGGTTGAGAACTGGATCCACATGACGGGGTTCGCCCTGCTCATCGCCCTGATGATCTTCATCACCTGGCAGGACGTTTACAACCTCTTCTGGGCGCGATGAAGCGCCAGGTTCGTATCGGGCCCCTTTCCGTCGGGGGGGGGGCGCCGGTTCGTGTGGAGAGCATGCTCAAGACGCCCCTCTCGGACCGCGCGGCCTGTCTCGCTCAGTGCGAGAGCCTCCTGAGGTCGGGATGCGAACTGGCCCGCGTGGCCCTGCCGAGGGCGGAGGATGCGGGTGGCCTGGCATGGCTCCTGCCCCGGACCGAACTTCCCCTGATGGCGGACATCCATTTCGATCCCGCCCTGGCCCTGGCCGCGATGGCCGCGGGGTGCCGCAGCATACGGATCAACCCCGGAAACATGCCCCTGGGGCGGCTGAACGAGATGATCCGGGCCGCGAAGGACGCCGGGGTCGTGATCCGGATCGGCGCCAACGGGGGTTCTCTTTCGGGCCGTCAGCTCGACGAGGCGGAGGGCGACCGGGCCGCCGCGCTCTTTCTGGCGGTCAGGGAGCAGGCCGAGCTTCTGCTGGAGAACGGCTTCGAGGACATCATCCTCTCGGCAAAGTCCTCGTCCGTTTCCGAGATGGTGCGGGCCAACGTTCTGATCGCCCGGGCCTTTCCCGGTTTTCCTCTGCACATCGGTCTGACGGAGGCGGGGCCCGGGGACGGAGGGATCGTCAAGAGCACGGCCGGGATCTCGGCACTGCTGAGTCAGGGGATCGGAGATACGCTGCGCGTCTCCCTGACCGACGAGCCGGAACGCGAGGTTCGGGTGGGCTACGAGATCCTGAAGGCGCTCTCCCTGCGTTCCCGGGGCGTCAACCTGATCTCCTGCCCGACCTGCGGCCGCAGGCGCGCGGACGTCATGCGCCTCGTGGCGCTCATCGAGCCGATGCTCGAAGGGCTGCCCGACGGGACGAGCGTGGCCGTCATGGGCTGTGAGGTCAACGGCCCCAAGGAGGCGAAGCACGCCCGGCTGGGGATCGCCGGGACGCCTTCCGGTGCGGTGCTGTTCCGGGAGGGGCGGGTCGTCGGCGAATATGCCTTCGAGGCCCTGCCGGAGGTGTTGCCGCGCTTTTTCGCGGCGGACGGCAAGGTGGACGGGGGGCAGGATTCCTGAGGCGGGCGTTGCCTGTCGTAGGTGCGACTTGCGGCCGCTGTTCGGGCCGATAGCTTGGAGGAGGGGGTCAAGATGTCTGCAAAGCGAGTCTTCCGGTGTGCGTCCTGTTCGCACGTCTTCGATCAGGAGGAGGGGCACTTGTCGCTTCGGTGCCCCGAATGCCGGGGCAGGACGCTGATTCTGGTGGAGGGGGCCTCCCTCAAGGGGGCCAAGGGATGCGGCGGGAACTGCGGGGGCTGCTCCTGCGGCTGCCATTAGGGGGAAACGCCTATGGCAGGACAAAAGCAGGAGCATACGACCCATCTGCTGGGTGCCGCGGTCGTCGGCAAGACGCATCCGCGCATCGAGCTGCGCGGTCGGCTCGACAGCCTGAATGCTGCGATCATCCGTGTACAGGTGCTGGCCCGCGAGGCGGGGTGCGCCCAGCTGGAAGGGGACCTCGAGGAGCTCCGGGAAAAGGTGGGGGAACTTCTGGCCTGCGAGGTGCGGGACATCCCCTGTTCCGAGCTCTCGTTGTGGGGGCTGACGGACGAGGAGATCCACGAGCGGTCGCACTTTCCGGAGCGTTCCTATGGACTGGGGCACATTCTCCCTCACCCGGACATGGGCCGATGGGCCGCGGAGCTCAACGTGCTGCGTACGCTGGTTCGGGAGGTGGAGCTCTGCGCCTGCCGGGCCTTCGAAACGGATGAGGGGATGGAGCGCCCGGATATCGTCAAAGTGCTGAACCGTCTCAGCAGCGCCCTCTACATCCTGACCTACCGGTACCTGCCCGAGGGGTACGATCGAACGATCCATTTTGCAAGGAAATAACGGCACCTGGAGGAAACGCACAAAAACCTTTTTCGTCGAACATGGCGTGTTTTTTCTGGGGGGATGTGTCAATGGCCGGAGAAAAACTCCTCCCCAAATGTGCAGGGAAAAGTCCTCTCCGTGTTTTGACGTTGACTGGCACGTTGTCTGTTTTTATTGAAACCGCATCTCCAGGGGGGCAGGGGCGGGCTTGTGAGCTTTCACGAGCTTCGCCCTTGTTCTCTTTCTTCGCGTCGTCCGGTTCGGCCTCTGCAGGAAATGCTTCCGCCGCAGTCCGTCTTGTGCATCTGCCGGTTAGGGTTGGCGAAGAGAAAATCCAGTCGACCCTCTCCGCGGCTGTGAGCATGCGTGCGGCACTTGAACGGCTGATGTCCATCTCTTCGACCTCCTTCAGACCGTCGGTGAAATGGGAGAAGTTGAAGTCGTGATGCTTTTCCCGGCGGAGGCGGAGCACTTTGAGGCGGATGTGTTCTCCTGTCTCGTGTGTGGGATGTCTGCCTCTGTTCCCGTGAACGATGCCCGTTTTGCCCCGATCCAGGTCCTTTTTCCCGAGCCTGAGATCTGCCTCCGACAGAGCTTTGAGGACCCCTCAGCCTCCTGATTGGTCATCATTCTACTGACCGACAGCTCCAAGACCTCGATGCGTTTGATATCTTTTTGCGACAATGCCGCTCGCTCCCGCTCCATGCCGATATTTCGTGCGGGGGGACCTTTTCACTGACCATTTATAGGGTGGACCGAAAGTTTGATGAAGCCCCAAATCGAAGATTTGCTTTCTCGCTTATGGCGTAGCTGCAATCATCACTGACAACGACAAACTTAACCTTAACAATAAAGATTGACAAAAAAAATAAGTATGGCACAATTTAGCGACAACGAAGTCATGCGCGGGTTGTTGTGCAAGAAAGGTGAGCACCGTTTGTCCGTTGCAGCAAAGAAGCGAGGTCAAACTTTTTCTTGGTGTCGGATTCTCCGTGGGATTGGTGCGGCTCGATCCGGCTGCAGCAGTTGATGCGCTGAGGCAAAGACTGAGCGTGATGTTTCGTTGAATCGAAATCCTCCGTGTCCTTTCCGCTGGAGGTTCAGAGGAAGGGACGGGCTGTACCCCCCTCCATCTTCATCCGGGAGCAAATGAATCGTTCCGCTTTGGCTTTTTGTTTTTGGGGTGCCTGGGTACGTGCGTTGTCGAATTTCCTTGCTTGGGCACAGAATCGCAAAAGCGTGATGGTCCGGTTTTCCCTGAAACTCCTTCCCGTCGTCCTGCCGGGCGTAATGCCTGTATGAAGTCGGCCGCTGGCAGCCGCGAACAGGTCCCCACGAGGACCGGTTTCGCCTTGTCCTGCCAACATGAGCAGATGGTCGGCCCTTTGGGGTTCGCTGAGTGCTTGCCGGCCTTCCGCTTGTAATGGAGCGTTTGAGCTTCTGCTTTCTCTTGACCTCGATTCTCCTCTTCTCCTTTGTTATGCGTTTCGCGCTCCACTGCAGGGGGCGTCAAGCGTGCGTCGCAACCGTTGTGAATGGAGAAGTTGCACTTATGGCTGAGCCGGAAACCTGCAGCTCGTCGGCCGACGAGACGGAGCACCTGGGGACAAAGCGGTCGTTTTGACGAGTTCTTTGAGATATCTCCGGCAGGCCTCCCGCCCGGGAAATCGCTCCTGCGTTCCTGTGAACGCTCCTTTGGGACGGCCTTTGTCGAGTCTCTTTTTGAAGCCATCCATGCCAGCGCTCGTGATGCAGGGAACTCCGTTGTCCTGCAGCCAAGCCATGCACGGACTGTTGTTTGCTTTGCCTTTGTTTGGCGGTATGAATACAGAGTCGGTCCAATGTTCGAGGTCGTCTATGGTGCGGTGTCAAAAGAGCTTCATCGTGAAAGGAGAATGGCTATGTCCAAGAAATCAGAGCCTGTAGTTGCGGAATCCGTCAACAGCGTGGAGGAGTTGCAGGCAAAGATTGCCGCCATGAGGAAGGCGCAGGAGAAATTTGCTTCTTATACGCAGGAGCAGGTCGATCGTATTTTTTTCGAGTCGGCTATGGCGGCGAACAAGGAACGGATTCCTTTGGCAAAACTCGCGTGCGAGGAGACCGGCATGGGCGTCGTGGAGGACAAGGTGATCAAAAATCACTATGCGGCGGAGTATATCTATAACGCCTACAAGAGAGTGAAAACGTGTGGCGTCATCGAGCACGATGCGGCTTATGGCGTGAAAAGGATCGCCGAGCCGGTAGGCGTGGTCGGGGCCGTCGTCCCCACGACGAATCCTACCTCCACGGCGATTTTCAAGTGCCTGATCTGCCTGAAGACGAGAAACGCCATCTTGCTGAGCCCGCACCCCCGAGCCAAGGCGTGCACCATTGCGGCGGCGAAGATCGTGCTGGAGGCGGCCGTCAAGGCTGGGGCGCCCGAGGGGATCATCGATTGGATTGAAGAGCCCTCCATCGAATTGTCGAACGAATTGATGCGGTCGGCCGACGTCATTTTGGCGACGGGCGGCCCCGGCATGGTCAGGGCCGCCTACTCGTCGGGCAAGCCGGCCATTGGCGTGGGGCCCGGAAACGATCCGGTCGTCATGGACAGCTCGTGCGATATCCCCACCGCGGTTTATTCGGTCATCCACTCCAAGACGTTCGACAATGGGATGATCTGTTCTTCGGAACAATCGGTAACCGCGATGGCCGATATTTACGACGCCGTGCGGCAGGAATTCGTCAAACGGGGGTGTTACCTGCTTCGGGACGACGAACGCGAAAAGGTGGGGAAAATCCTTCTGACCGAGGCGGGGACGGTCTCGCCGAAGATCGTCGGGCAGCCCGCTTGCAAGATAGCTGAAATAGCGGGGATCAGCGTGCCGGAGGAGACGAAAATTCTGATCGGAGAGGTGACCTCGGTCGACCCGTCGGAGCCGTTTGCCCACGAAAAGCTGTCCCCCGTCCTGGCGTTGTACAAGGCCGAGAACTTCGACACCGCTTTGGACATGGCGGACAAGCTGGTCAAGGACGGCGGTTACGGCCATACGGCATCCCTCTACATCAACCCCCTGGAGACCGAGAAGCTGGAACGCTTTGCGAGCCGCATGAAGACCTGCCGGATATTGGTGAATACGCCCTCGTCGCAGGGGGGAATCGGCGATCTCTACAACTTCAAGCTCACTCCTTCGCTGACTTTGGGATGCGGTTCCTACGGAGGCAACTCCGTGTCCGAAAACGTGGGGATCAAGCATCTGCTGAACATCAAAACGGTTGCCGAAAGGAGAGAAAATATGCTGTGGTTCAGAGCGCCCCAGAAGGTCTATTTCAAAAAGGGATGCCTGCCCGTCGCCCTGGACGAGTTGAAGAACGTCTATGGAAAGAAGAAGGCGTTTATCGTCACGGACACCTTTTTGTTCTCGAACGGATATACGAAACCCATAACCGACAAACTGGATCAGCTCGGCATCAGCCACGAGTGCTTCTTTGAGGTGACGCCCGATCCCACCATCCAATGTGCAAGGAAGGGAGTGCAGGCCCTGACGGCCTTTGGACCCGACGTCATCATCGCTCTTGGCGGAGGCTCCTCCATGGACGCCGCCAAGATCATGTGGGTGATGTACGAACATCCGGAATGCAACTTCGAGGACCTGGCGATGGACTTCATGGACATACGCAAAAGGGTATACACCTTCCCCGAGATGGGGCTCAAGGCGATGATGGTCGCCATACCGACCTCGTCCGGGACGGGGTCCGAGGTAACGCCGTTCGCGATCATCACGGATGCGGACACGGGGACGAAATGGCCCATCGCCGATTACGAGCTGTTGCCCAACATGGCGATCATCGATGCCGACAACATGATGAATCAGCCCAAAGGGTTGACGAGCGCTTCCGGCATCGACGCGCTGACCCATGCCCTGGAGGCCTACGTCTCCATTATGGCCACGGACTTCACCGACGGCATGGCCCTGACGGCGACCCGGCTCATCTTCGAGTATCTCCCCAGAGCGTACGAGAAGGGGGCCCAGGACCCCTTTGCGAGGGAAAAAATGGGCAACGCTTCGACACTTGCCGGCATGGCTTTTGCGAATGCTTTTCTGGGCGTCTGCCACTCCATGGCACACAAGTTGGGCGCCTACCATCACCTGCCCCACGGCATAGCCAACGCCTTGTTGATCGAACACGTCATGCGCTACAACGCGAACGAGGCACCGGCAAAGATGGGCACGTTCCCCCAATATCCTTATCCCAAGGCCAAGAGCCGGTATTGTGAAGTGGCCAGGTTCGTTGGCATCACGGGCGGAAATGAGGACGAGATCTTCGAGAAATTCGTCGGGAGTGTCGCTGCCCTGAAGGAAAAGGTAGGCATCAAGCGGACCATCAAAGAATACGGTATCGCAGAGGCAGATTTTATGAGAACGCTGGACGATATGGTGGAGAACGCGTTCAACGACCAATGTACCCCCGCGAACCCGAGATATCCCTTGATGAGCGAGATCAAGGAGCTGTATCTCAAGGCCTTCCATGGATCCTGAGTCCTGAGGCGCACGATTGAAGGGCGCTTGGAGTGGGAGCTGTGGCCTGTGCGAGAGGGACATTTCTTCTTCCCCGGGAGTCGGCCCGTGACTGTGGAGATGCCGCGCCCGTTTGACATTCCCGGTTTTTGCCGTATAGTTTTCGTGTAGACAAAACAGCCTCGGAAGGTGTTCGGGAAGTCCGGTGAGAGACCGGCGCGGACCCGCCACTGTAAGCTCGGAAATACCGGCCGCACCCACTGGGGGCGTCGTCCTCCCGGGAAGGGGGCCGGAAAAAGGAGCGAGCCAGGAGACCGGCCTTCCGGAGGAGCACACGCCCCCCGCGTGGATTCGGGCCGGTATGTGGAGTGCGTCTTTCGGCAACCCGTCGTGCGGGGGCCGAAGGCCGTGTCCTCCGTCATTCGGGGCCGTCCTCTCGCGAGGGCGGCCCTTCGCGGTTCTCCGGGACCGCAGTCGAATGGAACGGGAGGATTCACGAACATGACCGAGTCGAATGCAGCCTTGCTGTCCCACCCTCTGAGAAAGCTCTTCGCCCCTCAAAGCGTCGCCATCGTCGGCGCCTCGTCCGACCCGGAACGCCTGACGGGACGGACGCTCCGCTATTTGCAGGCCTTCGGCTACCGGGGAGCGATACACCCGGTCAACCCGAAGGCCGACGCCGTCGCAGGCCTGCCCGTGCACCGGGACATCGCGGAGATCGAAGGTCCCCTGGATCTCGCGATCCTCAGCGTCAGGGCCAACCTGATCCCCGGCGTGATGCGGGCCTGTGCCGACAAGCAGGTTCCCTTCGTCCTGATCTACTCCTCGGGTTTTTCCGAGACGGGCAACAATGCGCTTCAGGAGGAGGTGTCCGCCATCGCACGCGAGGGGGGCATCCGGGTCCTGGGGCCGAACTGCCAGGGACTGGTGAACCTGGCGGAGGGGATTCCCCTCACGTTTTCGGGCGCCCTCTACGAGGCGCCGCGCCCGGTAACGGGACACGTTGCGCTCGTGTCCCAGAGCGGAGCGTTCGGGTTCTCGTCCTTCGGCGTGGGGATGGAGCACGGCGTGCGGTTCCGCTACGTCGTCACCACCGGCAACCAGTCGGACCTCGATGCCGTGGAGTGTGCGGACTACGTGCTGGAGGACCCCGAGGTGCGCCTGCTGATGCTCTATCTGGAAGGGCTGGAGGACGGGGCGGGCTTCCTGCGCCTGGTGCGGAGGGCCCGCGAACGCGGCATCGCCGTTGCGGTCCTGAAGGCTGGACGGTCGCCCTCGGCCCGGGAGGCGGCCAAGAGCCATACGGCGGCACTGACGGGGGACGAGCGGGTCTGGTCGGCGGTGTTCTCGCAGTACGGGGTCATCCCGATGGAGGATATCGACGACATCATCGGCATCGGCCAGGTGCTGGGGGCGGAGAAACGCATGAAGGGCGGCAGCTCCGCGATCCTGACCACCTCCGGAGGGGCCGGCATCGTCATGGCCGATTGCCTGAACGACGTGGGGCTCTCCGTCCCGGAGTTCTCGCCTCTGACGAGGACGCGCATCGAGGCGGCCATTCCGCCCTTCGGGGCGTCCCGCAACCCCGTGGACATGACGGTCCAGATCTCCGAGCAGCCGGAGAACTTCCGCAGCGTCTTCGACGCGGTGCAGGAGGACGCGGAGCTGGACTCGGTCGTGACGTCCCTGTCGATGATCGTGGGGCGCGCGGGCGACGTCATGACGGACATCATGATCGAGAGCTACGGCCGCAGCCCGAAGCCCCAGGCGGCCGTCTGGATGATCGACCATCAACATGGAGGCCGCTTCATCGAACGGCTGAAGGGGGCCGGGATCCCCATCTTTCAGAGCTTCCGTCAGTGCGCCCGCGCCATGAAGGCCCTCAAGCGGTGGGGGACCTTCGAGCCTCCTCTGGCGCCCCGTTTCGACGCGAGCGAGCCGATCCTTCCGGACTGGGAGGAGAGCATGACCGAGTACGACGCCAAGGTGTTCCTCTCCCGGTACGGCATTCCCGTGACGCGCGAGCGCCTTTGCCTGAACCTGGAGGAGGCGTGCGACGCGGCCGAGGAGCTGGGTTTCCCCGTGGCGCTCAAGGGGATGGCGGCCTCCGTGCTGCACAAGACGGAGGCGGGGATCGTGGCACTGGACGTGCGGTCCTTCGAGGAGCTCCGAAGCGCGCTCAAGACCGTGCGGAGTCATTTGGCGGAGCATGTCGGGGACCGGGGAGTCCAGGGTTTTCTGGTCTCCGAGATGGTGCGGGGAGGGTTCGAGTGCATCGTCGGCGTGAAGCGGGATCCCGTGTTCGGGCCGATGATCGCGGTGGGCCTCGGCGGAATCTACGTCGAGGTGCTGGGCGACGTGTCCCTGAGGCACGGGGCCGTCGACGAGGACGAGGCGCTCGACATGATCCGCCAGATCAAGGGCTACTCGTTCCTCTCCGGGACCCGGGGCAGCCGGCCGAGGGATATCCGGGCCCTGGCCCGGATCGTCAGCCGGGTCTCGCAGCTGGCGGTCACCGAGACGGGGCTGCTGGAGCTGGACATCAATCCCGTGTTCGTCCTGGAGGAGGGCAAGGGGGCCGTGGCGGCGGACGCGCTGGTCGTGAAGGCGCAGGAGGCATGAGGCACGAAGGGCCCCCGGAGAGGTTCTCCGGGGGCCCCGGTTTGCAGCGCGGTTATCCCAGAATGGCCTTGAGGTCGGCCTCGGGGGTCGTGATGGGCTGGATGTTGAAGGCCTTCTGCAGGAACTCCAGCACGGGCGGCTTGACGAATGCAGGCAGCGAGGGCCCGAGCCGGATGTTTTTGATTCCCAGAAAGAGCAGGGAGAGCAGGATGCAGACGGCCTTCTGCTCGTACCAGGAGAGCACCAGAGACAGGGGCAGGCCGTTGACGTCGGTGCCGAAGGCCTCGGCCAGCGCCGCGGCGATCTTGATGGCCGACGCGGCGTCGTTGCACTGCCCGACGTCCAGCAGGCGGGGCAGCCCGTCGATGTCCCCGAAGTCCAGCTTGTTGAAGCGGAACTTTCCGCACGCCAGGGTCAGGATCACGGTGTCCCGGGGCGCCTGTGTGGCGAAGTCCGTGTAGTAGTTGCGACCGCTCTTGGCGCCGTCGCAGCCGCCGACCAGGAAAAAGTGCCGGATCTTTCCGGCCTTGACCAGCTCGACGACCTTGCCCGCGGCGTTCAGCACGGTGTTGTGGCCGAAGCCCACGAGGATCCGCTTGTCGTCGCCGTCGGCCTCGAAGCCCGGCGCGGCCAGGGCGGCCTCGATGACCGGCGTGAAGTCCTTCTTGTCGTCGATGTGGCGCACTCCGGGGAAGGCCACCAGCCCCGTGGTGAAGATGCGGTCCGTATAGCTGGTGGGCTTCTGGATGCAGTTGGTGGTCATCAGGATGGCGCCGGGGAAGGCCGCGAACTCCTTCTGCTGGTCCTGCCAGGCTCCGCCGTAGTTGCCCGCCAGGTGCGGATACTTCTTGAGCCGCGGGTATCCGTGGCAGGGCAGCATCTCGCCGTGGGTGTAGATGTTGATGCCCTTGCCCTCCGTCTGCTGGAGCAGCAGATCCAGGTCGCGCAGATCGTGGCCGGAGACCAGGATGGCCTTGCCCTTCAGCGGGTGGATGCGGACCGGCGTCGGCTCGGGGTGTCCGTACACCTCGGTGTTGGCCCTGTCCAGAAGGTTCATGACGTCTATGTTCCACTTGCCCGCGTCCAGAACGTGTGCCGTCAGCTCCTCCACGGTCATCGCCTCGCGGCTCAGGGCGTCGAGCTTTTCGTGGAAGAACCCGTAGATGCCCTCGTCCTCGTAGCCCAGCACGAGGGCGTGGTGGGCGTACGCCGCGCTGCCCTTCAGGCCGAGCAAAACCAGATCGTAGAGCCCCTGAACGACATCCCCCCGTCTCTCCGCCCAGCTCAGGGGGGTGTAGCGCCCGCCCGCGACGACCATGTCGGCCATGCTTTCCGGCAGCTCGTCCACCGCAGGGCCGGAGAGAACCTCGGGCTTCGTGCCCACCCGCGCGCAGGCCTCCTCGTAGAGCCGTTTCGCGCTCCTGCGCGCGGAACTGGCCCGGGCGATCATCTCGGCCATGCGGAGGTTGTCGAAGTTGACGTTCGTGACGGTCGTGAAGAGCGCCTCGACCACGAACCGATCGATCTCCCGGTCGACCGATCCGAGCCCGCGCGCACGGTGCGCGTACATCGCAATTCCCTTTGCGGCGTGGACCAGGAGATCCTGAAGGTCCGAGACCTCCGCGGACTTCCCGCACACTCCGACGACATTGCATCCCGTCCCCCTCGCGGTCTGCTCGCACTGATAACAGAACATGCACATTCCCCCTCGATATGGTATTAAGTAAATAGGAGTCTATTTACCTTTATTATATTCCTATCCCGTTGTTTGTCAAATAGCGAATGTCGCCGAGACGCGTGCGGCGGCTTCTGCGTTAGAATGGGGATGATCGATGCCTGCGGCCGTGGAGGCCGTCTTGATGGAAACGGAGGAAGGTTCATGAAATGTTCTGCCGTATCGCTGGGGGTGCTGGCCGCGTTCTGCGGCCTTTTCTGCTGTTCGGGGAGGGGCGCGGCCTCGGAGGTCGGGGCCGTGCCCGAGCGCGCGTCGGTCCCGGAGAGGTACCGCTGGGATCTCGAGGCCATCTACCCGACGCTCGACGACTGGGAGGCCGCGTTCGCCGCGCTCTCCCCGAGGGTGGACGCCCTCTCCGCCTGGGCGGGAAAGCTGAAGGACGCCCCGTCGCTGCTCGCCTTCCTCAGGGAGAGGGAGGCGGTGGAGTTCGAGCTGGAGCGGCTCTTCGTCTTCGCCCACATGAAGGGGGACGAGGATCTGCGCGTGGGGCGCCATCAGGAACTGAAGGGGCGCGCGGAGAGCCTCTCCGTCCGGTTCGGAGCGGCCTGCTCCTTTTTCGTGCCGGAGGTGCTGGCCCTGGACGAGGAGGAACTGCGCCGCTGGGTCGCCGGGGATGAGGCCCTGAAGCAGTACGCCTTTTTCTTCGAACGACTGCTTCGGGAGAAGCCGCACGTGCTCTCCGCGGCCGGGGAGGAGCTCCTGGCGCGTTCGCGCGAGATGGCCTCCACGCCCGCCGGAGCCTTTTCTCTCCTGACGAATGCGGACATGAAGTTCCCGAAGGTCCGCGGCGAGGACGGTACCGAGGTCGAGTTGACGGAGGAGCGCTACTACAGGCTCAGCCGCTCCCGGAACCGCGAGGTGCGCAAGGCGGCCTTCGAGGGCATCCACGACACCTACGGCGGCTTCCGCAACGCCATCGGCGCACTTTATGCGGGGTCCGTGAAGGGGGACCTGTTCTACGCGCGGGCGCGGCGCTACGAAAACAGCCTCCAGGCCGCCCTGTTCGGGGACGACGTCCCGGTGTCCGTCTACGACAACGTGGTCGATACGGCTCGAAAACACTCCCCGCTGATGAAACGCTACGAGCGGCTGCGTCGGTCGGTGCTGAAACTCGATGCGCTGCACGCCTACGACCTCAACGTCCCCCTGACCGAGGAGCCGCTCGCCGACATTCCTTATGAGGATGCCTGCAGGATGGTCGTCGAGGCTCTGGCGCCCCTGGGCGAGGAGTACGTGAGCACCCTTAAAAAAGGCTTCGAGGAGCGGTGGGTGGACGTGTACGAGAACCAGGGCAAGCGGAAGGGCGCGTATTCGTGGGGAAGCTACGGAACCCGGCCCTATGTGCTGCTGAACTACAACGGGACGCTCCGCGACGTGTTCACCATTGCGCACGAGATGGGCCACTCCCTGCATTCGTGGTACTCCCGCCGCACCCAGCCCCAGGTCTACGCCGATTATCCCATCCTGCTGGCGGAGGTGGCCTCCACCACGAACGAGATGCTGCTGCTGGAATATCTGCTCAGGAGGAGCGCCTCGGCCGAGGAGAAAAAATGGCTTCTGACCTATTTCTATGACATGATTCGGGCGACGTTCTTCCGGCAGGCGCTCTTCGCCGAGTTCGAGCGCACCGTCCACGCGCGCGCCGAGGGGGGAGGGGCCCTGACGCCGGAGTACTTCTGCCGGGTGTGGGGCGAGCTGAACGAGGACTACTACGGCCCGGAGATGGTCGTCGACGAGCCCCTCAAGATGGAGTGGGCGCGAATCCCGCACTTTTACAGGGCGTTCTACGTCTACAAGTACGTGACGGGAATAACCGCCGCCTGTGCCCTCTCCGAAGCCCTGCTGACGGAGGGAGAGCCCGCGCGCGAGCGCTATCTGGCCTTTCTGAGGAGCGGATCCGCCGAGTGGCCGCTCGAGACTTTGAGACGGGCCGGGGTCGATCTGACGAGCCCGGCTCCCTTCGAGAGGACGATGGAGCTTTTCAAACGACGTCTGGACGAAGGGGAGGCCCTTTGGCGGTGAGTCGGCGATGCGGCCACCGGGGAAAATATATTTGTCCGGAAGCCGGGCGGGATGTGAGAATAGATGCGCCGGATCCTGCGGCCTTTTGAGGGCTTATGGAACGACTGAAGGAGGATATGACGGTTATGATCGATAAGAAAAGGCTTTTGGACACGTTTTTGAGCTATGTGCAGATCGACAGCGAGTCGCTGAACGAGCGTGCGATGATGGAGCGGGTCAGCGAGGATCTGCGGGCCCTCGGCGCGGAGGTCTGGTTCGACGATTCCGGCAGCGCGGTCGGCTCTAACGGCGGCAACGTCTACGCCCGCCTCGAGGGGGGGCTGGACATGGAGCCGATGCTCTTCTCCGCGCACCTCGACACGGTGAAGCCCGGCAACGGGGTGAAGCCGGTCGTCGAGGACGGCGTCGTGCGCAGCAGCGGCGACACCATTCTGGGCGGCGACGACAAGTCGGGCGTCTCCGGCATCATGGAGGCCCTGAGGACGGTCACGGAGAAAAAAGTTCCCCACCGCACGATCGAGGTGCTCTTCACGATCTGCGAGGAGATTGGCCTGAGGGGCGCGAAGCACGCCGACTTCGGCAAGCTCTCGGCGAAACGGGCCGTCGTGCTGGACAGCAGCGGCGACGCGGGCAAGATCATCACGTCCGCCCCGGGGCAGAACAAGTTTCTGGCCACCGTCATCGGAAGGACCGCCCACGCGGGGATCGCGCCGGAGCAGGGGATCAGCGCCATCCAGGTTGCGTCCGAGGCCATCGCGGCGATGAAGCTGCTGCGCATCGACGAGGAGACGACGGCGAACTTCGGCAGCTTCGTCTCCGAGTACGCGACGAACATCGTCCCGGAGCGGGCGAAGCTGGTCGGCGAGGTGCGCAGCCGCGATACGGAAAAGCTGAAGGCTCAGACCGAGCACATGAAGAGGTGCCTGGAGGATGCGTGCGCCCGGCACGGTGCGACGCTCGAGTGCGAGATAGAGACCGCCTACCTTGCGTACGGCTTTTCGGAGGACGACGAGCTGGTCCGCGAGGTGAAGGACGCGTGCGCCCGAATCGGCGTTTCCGCGACGACCGCGGCGAGCGGCGGGGGCAGCGACGCGAACGTGATGAACCTGAGCGGGGTCAAGGCGGTCGTCCTGGGCACGGGGATGGACAAGGTCCACACCACGTCCGAGCGCATCACGGTCAGGAACCTCGAGGACACGGCGCGGCTCTGCTTCGCGCTGATGACGGGGCAAGGGGCCTGAGCCCTTTTCTCTCCGCGGCTCGTTTTTCGGGCCGCGGAGAGGAGAACGCCGGAAGGGGGGAGAATCATGGACGGCGGACGGCTTTCCGAGATCCGGCCCGGCGACGACCGGGCCCGTGCGGAGTGGGAGGCGCTACTGGAACGGGAGGGAATCCGACGCGACCGTCACCTCGACTACACCGTGGGGCTGTACGACGAGGAGGACCGGCTGGTCGCGACCGGCTCGTGCTTCGCCGATACGTTGCGCTGCCTGGCGGTGGACGGCGCCCGACGGGGCGAGGGGCTGTTGGGCCGGATCGTGTCGCACCTCGTCGAGCTGCTGATGGAACAGGACCGACCGAGGCTCTTCCTCCACACTCGGTCCGACCGTACGCCCTTCCTTTCCGGACTGGGGTTTTACGAGGTGGTCCGACGGGACGGAATCTCGCTCATGGAGAACCGCAGGGACGGCTTCGAAAAATTTCTCCGGGACCTCTCGGGTTCCGCGCGGCCGGGCCGGAGCGCGGCCCTGGTGATGAACGCCAATCCCTTCACGCTGGGGCACCGTTTCCTGGTCGAGCGCGCAGCCGCGGAGAACGATTCGGTGCATCTCTTCGTGGTCTCGGACGACGTTTCCCTCGTCCCTTTCGAGGACCGCTTCGCGTTGGTCAAGGCGGGTTGCGACGGCCTCGGCAACGTGGCTTTGCACCGCACGGAGGGGTACATGATCTCACAGGCCGTGTTCCCCTCCTATTTTCTGGAGGACGAGGATGCGGCCGTCACGGCACAGGCTCGGTTGGACGCGGCTTTGTTCGAAAGGATCGCCTCCGTGCTGGGGGTGACGCGCCGCTATGTGGGGGAGGAGCCCTTCAGCCGCGTGACCCGGCTTTACAACGAGGTCATGGCGCTGGGACTGCCGAATGCGGGCATCGAGCTCGTCGTCGTGCCCCGCCTGGAACGGGATGGGCGTGCCGTCAGCGCCTCGGAGGTGCGGCGCCGGATCAAGGAGGGGGACGTCGAGGCCGTTCGGCCCCTCGTCCCCCCCGCCACCTACGACTACTTCTTCACCGAAAGGGGAAGGGAGGCCGTCCGCAGGATACGGTCGGCCTCAGAGGTCGTGCATCATTAGTTCGAACCGCCAGGCTGTTGCAGCGGCTTGATCTGCCGCACCACGTCCAGCAGCGTCCCGTCGCGCGCCTCCATGATCGCCACGACGCGGTCCTCGAACTCCAGCGGGTCGGGCGTGCCGACGATGGCGTAGGCCCGGTCCTTCAGCGCCCCGATCGTCGTCGTGGGGATCCGGGCGGCCTCGAGGGCGGCGGAGATATCCTGCCGCGCGGGGTTGACCGCGATGCCGTAGTCGGTGACCAGGACGTCCACGGATTCGCCCGGGGTGGTGACGGTGACGACCCGTTCGCAGACCGTGGGCATGCGCCCGCGGACCAGCGGCGTCACGATGATCGTGCACTTCGCGCCTGCGGCGGCGTCCGGGTGTCCGCCCGGCGCGCCGCGCAGGATACCGTCGGAGCCGGTCACCACATTGACGTTGAAGTCCGTGTCGATCTCCAGCGCCGCCAGAATGACGAAGTCCAGCTTGTTGACGAAGGCCCCCTTGTTCATGGGGTTGGCGTACTGCGAGGTCGAGATCTCGAAATGCCGGGGGTGCTCGTGCACCGAGTTCACCGCCGCGATGTCGAAATCCTGCGCGTCGACGACGGTGTGGATCAGGCCCTTGTTCAGCAGGTCCACGGTGGGACGGGAGATGCCGCCGATGGCCCAGCGCATCGTGATGCCCCGCTCGACCATCAGGGGCTCCAGAAAGCGGTTGACCGCCAGGGAGGGGCCTCCGGCTCCCGTCTGGAAGGAATATCCGTCCCGGAACCAGGGAGTGGCGGCCATGACGCGCGCACAGGCCTCGGCCATCATCAGATCGCGCGGGTCCTGGGTCATCCGCAGCGCCTGAGAGGCGATTTTCGCGGGGTCCCCGATCGCATCCACGACGACCACGCAGTCCACATCAACGGCCTCGATGCTCGGAGGAAAGTTGGGAAAGGGCACCAGGGCGTCGGTGATGACCACGACCTTGTCCGCGTAGCGCGCGTCCGCCATGGCGTAGGACAGCACGCCGCAGTCCGATTTGCCTCCCTTGCCACGTGCGTTGCCGTACTCGTCGCAGCTCGGGGCTCCGATGAAGGCGACATCGATGTGCAGCTCCCCCTCCTCGATGGCCCGGACGCGCCCGCCGTGGGAACGCAGGATCGCTGGGGTCCGGAGCTTCCCGGCGGAGACGGCCTCGCCCATCCTTCCACGGATCCCGCTGGTCTGAAGCCCGGTGACGACGCCGTCCTCGATCATTTGGGCGATGGGGTCGTGGGCCGAACCCAGCGAGGAGGCCGCGATGGTGATGCCGCGGATGCCCAGGGCCTCGATCTCCTTCATCACGCTGTTGACGATGTAGTCGCCGTCGCGGAAATGGTGGTGGAAGGATACGGTCATGCCGTCCCTCAGTCCGCAGCGGACGATGGCCTCCCGGATGCTCTCGACGACCTTGCTCTCCTGCGGTCGGACGTGGGCCCGGACCCTGGGGCCGGGCCTGACGTACTCCCTGCCGTCCCGATGGTTGTTGCCCCTGAAGACCTCTCGGCCGTTCGCCAGCAGTTCGTCGGGAATGTCCCTTCCGATGGCGTTGATCATGGCTGCAATTCCCCCTCGTAGAGGCCCGATGCCCGAGCCAGGGCCAGGGTCCGCTCCGCCCCGGGCAGGAAGGCGATGTCCAGCATCTTGCCGTCGAGCGTGAAGACGCCCACGCCCTTGTCCGCGTTCTCCCGGATGGCACGCACGATGCGCTCCGCCTGGCGGATCTCCTTCTCGGTGGGCGCGAAAATTTCGTGCACCACCCGGATCTGCCTGGGGCTGATGATGGACTTCCCGTCGAAGCCCATCTCCTTGTTCTGGAGGACCTCCGCGCGGAAGCCCTCCATGTCGTCGAGGTCGGTGAAGACGGTATCGAAGCACTGGACGCCCGCCGCCCGGGCGGCCAGCAGGATATGGCCTCGCGCGGCCAGCATCTCGATGCCGCCGGGACGGTAGGCGGTCTGCATGCACTTGCGGAAGTCCCCGCCGGAGATGGCGATCCCGAACAGACGCTCCGAGGCCGTGCAGATCTCCAGGGCGTTCAGCACGCCCCGCGGGCTCTCGAGCGCGCCCATCAAAAGGGTCTCGCCCGGGGTACGCCCGAACTCCCGTTCCGCCTCCTCCACGGCGGCCTCCACCGTCCTGACGTCCTGCGCGCACTCGCACTTGGCGATGCGGATGGCGTCCGCCCCGCCGGCCACACAGACCCGGACGTCCTCGCGCCAGTGCGGCGTGTCCAGGCCGTTGATGCGGACGACGCGCTCGACGGCTCCGTAGTCCACCGCCCGGAGCGTGTGGTACAGGGAGAACCGCGCGGAGTCCTTCTGATTCTCGGCGACGGCGTCCTCGAGGTCGAACATCACGGAGTCGGGACGATAGATGTAGGCGTCCTTCATCAGGCTGGGGCGCTGTGCGCTGAGGAACATCATGGTGCGCCGCAGCCGGTTCTTTTTGGCGTTCATTCCCGAACCGCACCTCCCCAGGGTATGCCCTCGGTCCGCCCGGAGGAGCGAAAGACGGCGCACTCCACACGGGCCCGGATCGTGCAGTCCAGCGCCCCCTTGTCGACAAGGGTGACCCTGGCCGAACGGACCTCCAGACGCTCCAGGGTCTCCGCCACGACGTTTCTGATCTGCCTGCCGTACTGCCTCATCACGCTGCTGCTGATATCGATCGAAATGCCCTCCCGCTCCGGCTCGACCGTGACCTGAACGTCGCTCGACTCGAGCGACCCGGCGACGGCCGGTCTGAGGATTTCCATATGGGATCGCCCCTTCCTTGAGTTCTCAGCATTCATTGTAACAGGAATCCCGGGGATCGCGGGATCGGCCCCTCGAGTCGGAGGCCAGGGATTCCAGAAGCTCCAGCCAGGCGGCAGTGGCCCGTTCCTCGGAGAAGAAGGCGGCGCGTTCGCGCAGCGCGTGGGGCGGCATGGGATGCGACAAGGCCTCTCCCAGCGCCCGAGCGACATCCTCCGGGTCCCCGACGCGGGCCAGCCGTCCACAGCGTCCGTCGTCCAGGATCTCGGCGGGCCCGCTGGGGCAGTCGGTCGCCACGACGTTACAGCCGCAGGCCAGGGCTTCGGCCACGACGTTTCCGAACCCCTCGAAGCGCGAGGTGAGGGCGAAGACCGCCGCACGGGACATCCAGGCGTAGGGGTTCGGATCGTAGCCGGGCAGGAGTGCACGGCCGGACAGGCCTAGGTCGGCGATCAGGCGCTCCAGCATCCCGCGCTGTCTGCCCTCCCCCAGGATGACCAGCCGCAGGTCGGGGCGTTCCCGCGCCGTCAGCGCGAAGGCGCGCACGAGGGTCGCGAAGTCCTTCTGATCCCCGAGCCGCCCGGCGCCGAGGACCACGGGCGGCTCTCCCGGGGCCATCCACGGGTGCGGCAACGGGGCCCGGGCCTGTTCCAGGAGAGCCTCCGTCACCACGGGGTTGTAGATGACGTGGATGCGGCCCTGCGGCAGAAGCCGCAGGGCCCTCATCTCGTCGGCCACGCCCCTGGAGATGCAGACGCAGGCCGAGGCCAGGGGATAGAGCAGTCGACAGCGCAGAAAACGCAGGCGCGTCTGCACGGGGCCGCGGTCCATCGTGAACATGTTGCGCTGCGACAGGACCACCTGAAAAGGTCCGCCCAGCACGCGTTTTGCCAGGAGGGCGCGCATGGAGGTGTAGACGGGCAGGAGGAAATCCACGGGGCGGGCGCGGAGCTCGATCAACAGGCGCAGGAACGCCCCCCGCAGATCGACGGTTCTGACGGCGGGGTCTATCGAATTCAGCAGGGGGCCGCGTGACCGCAGCAGAAGCAGGGTCACGTCCGCCCCCTCGCGCGCCAGGCCGTTGGCCAGCCGCAGCGAGGAACGTTCCGCGCCGCCCTCCCCGGCGTCGCGGAGGAGAAAGGCGATGCGGAGGGGGGAGGAAAGCCGTTTGATTGGCGTATTCATCGCGCACCGGCCTTTTCGGACTCCGGCTCGGAGCGCCGCAGACGGCGAGAGAGCCTGCGGAGGGCCTCCTTGACCAAAAGTCCGATGGTCGAGAAAATGTCGTTGCAGAGGACATCGCGACGGAACCGTTCCCCGATCCTCCGATAGCATTGGCTGGTATGGCGGTGGTTTTGCGGGGAGGCCCCCATCAGGTCGATCAGGAGCTCGGCGGTCTCCCCGGGCGTCAGCTCAGCCCCCCAGGGGGTTCTCAGGTACGTCTTCCAGTAAAGTTTTTCGAGCGGGGTCCCCCGCAGCCCCGTCCAGGGCTTGGGCTCTCGGATGGCGTGCATGATGGAGCCTTTCGTGTCGCCGTCGAGGTTGCGGTTGTTGAACCTGTTGTCGATGAGCTTGATGTCGCCGCGGAAGAGGGCGTTCAGAAAATCCTGATCGGGCAGGGTGCTCATGGAAGCGTTTTCCGAAAACCAGCGGACCGCCTCTCGTACCAGGTTGTATTTTGCCCGGATGCGGTCGAGCCGCATGACCAAAACTCCGGAGTTGACGTAAGTGGGCAGAGAGCAGCCGATCAAACGGGTCCTCAGTGTTTCGCGGGAGAGACGCCGATTGGATTTTTTTTTCGAATGATCCGGAACTCCGGCGAGGCTGCAGTCGTCGAGGGGTTGGTTCCAGAGCTTTTGGATGTCCGTGTTGACGACGGTGTCGCAGTCGAGGTAGATCGCTTTTTCCAGGGAGGGAAGCAGCTCCGGGATCAAGAGACGGAACAGGGAACCGATGGACCAGCTGCTTGCGACCAAGGCGAGGGCCTCTTCGCCGAGCTTTGCCGAAGTGCTGCCGGCATCGATGAAGTCCGTTCGCTGGTCGTACTTCGCGGCGATCGCCTGCAGTTTTTGACGGTTTTCGGAGGTCAGGGTCTCGTCGTGCAGGATATGCACGCACACGGGAACCCCGGTGTGCTCGAAAAGAGAGAGCATGACGACGCCGGCATGACGCGCGTAGGTTCCCGAATCGTCGTGGACGGCCAAAACGACATGAACGGTGTCCTGTTTTTCGACGTCCGTGACGCTCATCGAGCTTTTCCTCCCGACCCCGTGTTTTTGCTGCAACGCTTCATTCCCTCCAGCGCAAGCAGTTTTAGGAGCACTGCGATTTTTCTGAAAGGACCGGACAGATCGCTCGCCAGGCGGAACGCAATTTTTTGGTAGCACTGGGAGGTGTGCCAATGGGTGCCGGGTGAGCGGAGGGCCGTGTCGATAAGAGACTCCACCAGCTCGTCGGCGTCTCCTCCCCAGGGGCTTTTGAACAGATACCGCCAGTAGAGCCGCTCGACGGGAAGCCCCTGTAGGCCGTTCCAAGGCTTGACAGGAGCGGATGCGTGCAGGATGGAGCGAGAGGGGTCTCCGCGATAGGGGCTGCAGCGATTGAACCGTTCCGGAAGGGGCAGGATGCGGCCCCGGAAGAGGGCGTTCAGAAAATCCTGATCGGGCGACTCCGCACAGTGGGAATACCGGGGAAACCAGGCGGCGGCTTCGGAGACGAGGTCGTGCTCCCGGCGTATCCGGTCAAGGTTCATGACCAGCACTCCGGCGTTCACGTAGCCGTCCTGGGATCGTGACCCATTCCAGGTGGCCGCGATGGAGGAACGCGAAAAAGCCTTGTTCATCTTTCTGAGCATCTCCCTGTCCGGGACTCCGGCGAGAGGAGCTCCTTCCATGGAGAGATTCCAAAGCTCCGAGAGGTCGAGATTGACGACGACGTCGCAATCCAGGTATATAACCTTGGGCAGCGGGATGAGGCGCGGGATGGCCAGCCTGAAAAGTGTGCCGAGGGAGAATATCCGGGTCAGTCGGGCGGCGTCCTCGCCCATCTCGCTGACGGAAGCGGCAGCATCCGCAAAGTGGACCTGCTGTCCGTATCCGGCCGCGGTATGTCTGAATTTTTCTCGATTGTCGCCGGACAAAGTCTCGTCGTGCAGGATGTGCACGCATACGGGGCTTCGGGTGTTCTCAAAAATGGAGGCCATGACGACGCCCGCGTGGCGGGAATACGTCTCCTTCGGGTCGTAGACCGCGAGCGCCACGTGGATGGTCTCCAGCGTCGCATCCCGAGCGGGTGTCATCGCGGCGCTTCCTCCCCCTTCAGGATCTTCCGTACGGCCTCAAGGTCCTCCGGCGTGTCCACACTCGGGCCTGCGTCGGTGCAGCGCGTGACGGCCGTGCGGATTTTGTGGCCGTTCTCCAGGACCTTGAGCTGCTCCAGGGACTCCGCCTCCGCCAGGGGCGTCATCGGCAGCGCCACGTAGCGCCTCAAGAATCCGGCGCGGTAGCCGTAGATTCCGATGTGTTCGTAGACGGGGACCCGGGGCGTGTTCCGCGGGTAGGGGATGAGGGAGCGGCTGAAGTAGAGCGCGTCGCCGTTGCGGTCCAGCACCACCTTCACCACGTTGGGGTTCGTCCGCGCCTCCCCGTGCAGGGGGCGGCACAGGGTTGAACAGACCACGTCGTCGGCGGAGAACAGCGCCTCGGCCGTCTCGTCGATCATCGCGGGGTTCAGCAGGGGTTCGTCGCCCTGGATGTTGATCACGGCGTCGGCCTCGCGCCCCTCCAGAACCTCCGCAGCCCGGCTCGATCCGTTGGGGTGCTCCCGTGAGGTGATGACCGCGGCGCGCTCGCCCGCGAAGGCACGCACGGCGTCCAGGACACGGCGGTCGTCCGTCGCCACGACGAGCCCGTCCAGGCACTTCGCCCGAAGGGCCCGCTCGTAGACGTGCTGGATCATGGGCTTGCCGCAGAGGTCCGCCAGCACCTTGCCGGGCAGGCGCGTGGACGCGTAACGGGCGGGGATGACGCCCAGAATTTTTTTACCGTTCATCGCTGACACTCCTGTTTTGATTATCGGTACGGAGGGCTTTTGAAATTCCCCTTTCGATGCTTAACATGCTCAACCAAAGGAATCGGGGCAAAAATCCTTGCCGTGTCGTCCGGATACTGTTCGATACTGTTCGATACTGTTCGAAGCTCAAATCGGGCTGTCCAAAGGAATCGGAGCAAAAATCCTTGCCGTGTCGTCCGGATACTGTTCGATATTGTCCGGTACTGTTCGGCCCAGACACCATGTTCTCCAAAGGAGCAAAACGGCTTATCTGGAAGATCCCAGGGTGTAATATTTTTGTGGGTCTTTTTTCCCGGACCCATGTTGTTCCAAGAGTCCCTTATCCACAAGTGCCTGCAGGGCGTTTCGGCAGCGGTATCGTGTTGCTCCTGATCTGGTCTGCGCTTCTTTGAGGGTTGTTCTGCCGCAGGCGTAAACCAGACGCAGGATGTTGAACTCCGTTTCGTTGAGGGCATCCAGAACGTGGGGGGAAATCATCGTCTCCATTTTTTCGGCAGAGCGTAAGTGCCTGGAGGTGATGCTGTTTTCCAGCGTAAGCAGTACCGCGTAGCCGGGCTCCGTGTAGATGGGATCGTGCAGGAAAAACGACTGCATCTCGTCGTAAATGCGTCTGACCCCTTCGTTGAGCTCCTTGACCCAGCCCAGTTCCGTCAGGGCCCTGGCAATCCGGGGGTTGCGCGCGTATCGGGTCGTCCTCATGTTTTCGAGGGTGACCACGTTCGGCAGTTTGCCGGGGCTGAATATTTCAAGCCGGTCGTCGTACATGACGATACGGATATGATCGCCTGCAAAGGAATAGTCGCGATGGGTGAGGGCATTGACCATGCCCTCCAGCCATGCGAACTCGGGATATTCAGGGACGCTCCTGAAAGTTCCGTCGGACGTCAGAAATTGAAATTCTCTCAGTTGTGCGTTGATCAAGGTGCGGGCTTGATCGATGATTGCGGGGATCGGGCCGTCAAAGGTCCGCTCCTTGATGATGTTGATGTGTTCTCCCGTCTTCGCCCGATCGCCGTCGTAACGCAGGAACCGCAATCGAGCCTGAGGAAGATACTTTCCGGGATATTTCGAGAAGAGGAGTAGTCCGGCGTTTGTAAGATGGCCGTTTTTCAGAAAACCTCTGGATTCCAAAATCTGTCTGTCGCTGGCGCTCGTTCCCAACGCCTCCCGGTAGCGGCTCATCACGACGGGATCGACATCCTCCATGGAGGAGTCGGGGACCTCTCTGTCCTCAAAGACACGCTGGCCCCTGTCGTATTCCAATTTTGCGATCTGGTCGTGAGTCAGGGCGAGGCACCGATCCTGAGTTCGCAGGAAAACTTTGTCGTCGAGGGTGCGGATAAGCGCGTCTGCTCTCGTCTCTACCTGGAGGAGCAGGACGACGTCGTTTTTTCCACGGGTGTTGATCACCTCGATCTCCCGAGTTTTGAACTTGGGCAGAGGTTGGCAAAATTGATAAGGGGCGTTGCGAAATTCCTCGACGCCGCAGGCAGAATCGTAATCAAAACTGGTGATCTCACCGTTGTCCTCGATCCCTACGGCCAGGATGCCCCCTTCGGCATTGGCGAATGCGGCGATCGTCTTCGCGATATCCTTGGGCTTGATCCTCGCGCTCTTTCGGTCGAAATGCTGCCCTTCCCGCTCGTGGACGAGGAAGTCAGGAGAGATGTCGTGCAGTTCCATGCCGGTCTCCTTACGCCAATCCGGCCTTCAGCAGCTCGTGAATGTGAACCATGCCCACGGGGCGGCCGTCCTCCACAGCGACGATGACGCTGATCTCCATGCGCTCCATGAGGCGCACGGCCTCAGCCGCCAGGCTGTCCGGGGCTATGGTCTTGGGGTTGCGGGTCATCGCCTCCTCGATCGGGACCTCGAAGGCCTCGACGCCCCTCTTCTCCATCAGGCGCCGGAGGTCCCCGTCGGTGAAGATGCCGATCAGGGCGCCCCCCTCGTCCACGACGCAGGTGGCCCCGTAGTTCTTGCTGGTGATGGCGAACAGCGCATCCCGGACCGGAACGCCGCGCTCCACGGAGGGCAGTTGGTCCCGGCCCCCCATGACGTCGCGCACCCGCGTGAGCAGACGGCGCCCGAGGGCACCCCCCGGATGGAACAGGGCGAAGTCCTCCCGGCGCAGCCCGCGCAGCTGCGACACCATGGCCGCGAGGGCGTCGCCGATGACCAGCTGCAGGGTCGTGCTGCTCATCGGGGCGAGCTGGAGGGGGTCCCCCTCGCACTCCACGCCGGAGTCGATGACGATGTCCGAATGGGCCGCCAGGGGCGAGCTCCTCCCCCCGGTAACGGCGATCATCGTCGCGCCGAGCCGTCGAAAATGGGGCAGCAGCGCCACCAGTTCGGAGGTCGTCCCGCTGTTGCTGACGAAGAGCCCCACGTCCTCGCGCCGGACCATGCCGAGGTCCCCGTGGGACCCCTCCGCGGCGTGAAGAAAAAAGGAGGGCGTGCCCAGCGACGCGAGGGTCGCGGCGATCTTTCGGCCGATGTGTCCGGACTTGCCCAGCCCGACCACCACCACGCGGCCCGCGCACTCGCAGATGGCTCGGGCCGCCCGCACCAGTTCGGGGCCCAGCCGTTCGGCCGCCCGCATCAGCTCGGCGGCCTCGATGCGGACGAGCTCCCTGCCCGAGCGCAGCAGTTCCTCGTCCGAAAGGCTTTCGCCCGGCCGCTCGCACGGCAGGATGGCGCTCATCGAACCCCTCCTCCGGACGCCGCGTTGCGGGCGTTGTGGATGGCGAGGACCTGATCCAGGAAGTCGCCCATCTCGCTCAGGGGGATCATGTTGGGGCCGTCGCTCCTCGCTTCGTCGGGGCTGGGATGGGTCTCGACGAACAGCGCGTCGATCCCTACGGCGGCGGCGGCCCGGGCGAGGGGCAGGGCCAGGGCCCGGTCCCCGCCGGGCCCGCATCGTCACGAGGCCGGCCATGTCCACCACCAGGCGGTGATAGCCCATCGTCGTGCCGCGCTCGCACAGGACGATGCGGTCGTTTCCGGCCTCGCGGCACTTTGCGGCCGCATGGGCCATGTCCTCGGGGGCCAGGAACTGCGCCTTTTTGATGTTGACGATCCTTCCCGTGGCGGCGGCCGCGACGAGGAGGTCGGTCTGGCGGCAAAGGAAGGCCGGGATCTGGATGATGTCGGCGACGCGCCCCGCCGGTTCGGCCTGATGGCTCTCGTGGATGTCCGTCACCACGGGGACGCCGACCGTTTTCTTGATCTCAGCGAGCTGCTCCAGGCCCTTCTCCAGTCCGGGGCCCCGCCAGGAGTGCATGGAGGTGCGGTTCGCCTTGTCGAAGGAGGCCTTGAAGACGTAGGGCAGGCCGCGGGCGCTGCAGAGCGCCTTCATCGTCTCTGCGACCTCGAGCCCCAACTCGAGGCTCTCCAGCGAGCAGGGCCCCGCCAGGACCGTCAGGCCTCCGTCGCCGATGGCGAAGCCTCCGATTCCGTATCTCTCGTCCGACCTTGTCATATCGGTATCATCCTCGTTCCTGATTCGGGAGGGGCGAGCCCCTCCCGCGACTTTTGACCATACTAGCGCAACTCCGGGGGGAAGAAAAGGGCCAATGGCCCCACGGCGCTTCGGGAGGGGAGGAAGATGTTACAATATTTGAAACGATCGCGGTTCGCCCTCTCGGAAGAATTCGGAAGAAGTTGTTGCCGTTCTTTCCGGAGTCGCGGGCGGGTTTGTGACATTCGATCTTGAAGGAGGATTCTGCGATGAGAAGAACTTGGATGGCGATGGTCTTCGTTCTGCTTCTGGGGCTGGGTGCGGCCCATGCCGCGGAGGTCGTCAAGGCCTACACGACGGTGGAGGAGCCCTTGGCCAAGGAGCTGTTCGACACGTTCGAAAAGGAGACGGGGATCCGCGTCGAGTGGGTGCGGCTCTCCGGCGGGGAGGCCGTGGCCCGCATCGAGGCGGAGAAGGCCAATCCGCAGGCCTCCATCTGGGTCGGCGGGGTGGGGACGCAGCACATCGAGGCCAAGCTCAAGGGGCTGACGGCCCCGTACCGTTCCCGAGTCGCGGACAGCATTCCCGAGAAGTATCGCGATCCGGAGCGCTACTGGACCGGGCTCTACGTCGGGCCGATCGCCTTCTGCATGAACACGAAGCGGGCCGAGGACCTCAAGCTCGAGATGCCGCGTTCCTGGGCGGATCTGCTGAAGCCCGAATACGCCAAGAAGGTCCGCATGGCGCACCCCGCCACCTCTGGCACCGCCTACAACGTCATGACCACGATCATCCGCATCAACGGCGGGGACGAGGACAAGGCGTTCGAGTACTTCAAAAAACTGGATGGCGCCATCGAGCAGTACACGCGCTCCGGGTCCGCGCCCGGGAAGAACTGCGCGATCGGCGAGATCCCCGTCGCGATCGGCTACCTGCACGATCAGGTGAAGCTGAAGAAGGAGGGGGCGCCCATCGAAATTGCGGTCCCCGCTGACGGGACGGGGTTCGAGACGGCCTCCATGTCCCTGCTGAAGGGCGGCCCCGACGCCCTCAACGCCAAGAAGCTCTACGACTGGGTGCTGGGGGAGAAGGCCATGGACATCATTGCCCGATGGTACGTCATCCCCCTGTCGAAGCTGGCGAAGCCGTCCGAGACGGGCTTCTCCCTGGACAGCATGAACCTCGTCGATCAGGACGACCAATGGGATGCCGCCAACAAGGCGCGCCTGATCGAGCGGTGGAACAAGGAGATCGCCGGCGCACCCGAGAAATAGCTGAGGCTGGGGGCTTCGGCGCGATGGGCCGGCGGAGACCGCCGGGCGGGGCGGTGTACGGGTCGGAGGTGAGACCGGAATGTTCACGAAGAAGCGGGTTCTGAACTTCCTCCTTGCGATGGCGTTCGTCGCGCTGGTCGGGGGCTGGATCCTCGGCAACGTGCGGGGCGAGTTTCTTTCCCTTTCCAGGGACACCCAGCGGCGCACGGTCGCCGCGGCGGCGGCGAGCTATCCCTCGGATTCGGAGGACGTGGCGGTTTGGCTGGGGCGTCTTTCCGCCCGCAGCGCCGCCTATCGGGTGGCCCTGGTCGAAGGGCCGCCAGCCCCCGGGGAGACGGTTGCGGTGCGCGGCGACTCGGAGCTGAGCGCGCTCTGCGAGCGGTCGGCTTCCGATCCCGAGTTCGTCAAAGGGTTCGACAACGCCGCCTACGAGGAGATCTACCGAAGTGAAAGGGACTGGACGGTCGGAGGCGCGGAACGGGCGCTCTTCTTTGCCCCGGCGGTGAACCCGGGGACGGGAGATGTGGAGGGTGCGCTGCTCTTCTCGTTCGACTCCGCCGGAGAGCGGGGGTTCGTGCGTCTGCTCTACATCCTCTTCGGCGTTGCGTGGCTGCTGTTCGGAATCGTCGCCTGGCAGGTGCTGTTCAGCCGGGATCCCATCGTGGGCTTCGCGGTCGTGGGGCTTTTTCTGATGGCCCTGGTCTTTGTGGCGTACCCCCTCTTCGAGGCGGTGCGCCTTTCCTTTCTCGAGGAGGGGCGTTTTTCGCTCGCGATCTGGCGCACCATCCTGAGCTCCGGGGGGTATCGGTCCGCCCTGATGGGCAGCCTCGAGCTGGGATGCTGGACGGCCACGTCCTCCACCCTGGTGGGATTTCTCTTCGCGTTCGTCTGCTCGCGGACCAACGTGCGCTTCAAGAGGTTCATCGCCACGATGGGCGTGCTGCCGGTCATCTCCCCGCCCTTCTCCCTGACGCTGTCGGTCATCCTGCTCCTGGGCAACAACGGGCTCGTCACCCGTTGGCTCGGGCTTTCCAACTTCTCCATCTACGGCCTCCCGGGTCTGGTCCTGGTGCAGACCATGGGGATGTTCCCCATCGCGTTCCTCACGCTGAGCGGCGTCCTGGACGCCATAGACTCCACCTACGAGGAGGCCGCCCTGAACCTCTCCGCCACGCGGTTCCGGACCTTCACGTCCGTCACCCTGCCGCTGGCGGTTCCGGGGATCCTCAGCGCATGGCTTCTGGTCTTCACGAACTCCCTGGCGGACTTCGCCAACCCCCTGATCCTGTCGGGCGGCTTCCGGGTCCTGTCGCTCGAGTCCTACCTGGAGGTGACGGGGATGAACCGGCTGGGCCACGGCGCGGCCCTCTCCCTGCTGCTCCTGCTTCCGACCATGACGGCCTTCCTGGCGCAGCGGTTCTGGGTGTCCCGTCGCTCCTTCGTGACCGTGACGGGAAAGCCGACCGGGCGCATTACGGAGCTGACGACGCCGGGGGTCCGTCTCCTCCTCGTCTCCCTGATCGCGCTCGTCATCGGATTCCTGATCCTGCTCTACGGCACGATCGTCGCGGGATGCTTCGTCAGGAACTGGGGCATCGACTACACCTTCAGCCTGGTCAACATCCGGGAGGCCCTGACGCGGGCCCGGGACGCGCTGGTCGACACGGTGACCCTGGCCGGGATCGCCACGCCCATAGCGGGGGTCGTCGCCATGGTCGCGGCGCTCGTCATCGTCCGCAAGAAATTCCACGGCAAGCGTCTGCTCGAGGCTCTGCTGATGACGCCCTTCGCGCTGCCGGGCACGCTGGTCGGCATCAGCTACGTCCTGGCGTTCAACCGGGCGCCCCTGGTGCTGGTGGGGACCGCCGCGATCATCGTCATCAACTACGTGGTGCGCGAGCTCCCGGTGGGCGTGGAGGGGGGAATCGCCTCGCTGCGCCAGATCGACCCCTCCATCGAGGAGGCGGCCACCGATCTGGGCGCCGATTCCGCGACCGTCTTCCGGACCGTCGTCCTGCCGCTCGTCCGGCCCGCGTTCCTGTCGAGCCTGTCCTACACCTTCGTCCGCTCCATGACGGCGGTCAGCGCGGTCATCTTCCTGATCTCCGCGCGCTGGTACCACTTGACGGTTCTGATCTACAACTTCTCGGAGAACCTGCGGTTCGGGCTGGCCAGCGTGCTGTCCACCGTCCTGATCGTCATCGTCTTCGGGGTGTTCGGGATCATGCGGCTTTTGGTGCGCCGAAACGAGAACCTGATGAAGAGCGTCGGTGCCGGGGCATAGCCCGAAAGGCTATCTTTTCCCATACAGAGAGGTCTTCCAATGACTGACATGGACAAGAGAATTGGCGCGTCGAAATCCGTAACGCTCCGGGAGGTGAGCAAGGTCTTCCGCGACCCCCAGTCCGGTCAGGACGTCACGGCCGTCGACGGGGTGTCGTTCCGGATCGAGCCGGGCGAACTGGTCACCCTGCTCGGCCCGTCGGGCTGCGGCAAGACGACGGTGCTGCGGATGCTGTCCGGCTTCGAACGCCCCACCTCGGGGCGTATCATGATCGGGGAGACGGACGTCACGGAGGTCCCGCCGAACAAGCGGGACACCGCGATGGTCTTCCAGAGCTACGGGCTGTTTCCGCACATGAACGTCTTCGACAACGTCGCTTACGGGCTGAAGCTGCGCAAAATGGAGGGCTCGGCCATCGAGGAGAAGGTGCGCCGTTTTCTCGACATGGTCGGGCTGGGCGCGCTGGCCAAGCGTCCCCCGTCGCGCCTCTCGGGCGGACAGCAGCAGCGCGTGGCCCTGGCGCGGTCCCTCATCGTCGAGCCCTCGGTGCTCCTCCTCGACGAACCCTTGTCGAACCTCGATGCGCTCCTCAGGGAGCAGATGAGGGTGGAGATCCGCCGGCTCCAGAGAACGCTGGGGATCACCGCGATGTACGTGACGCACGACCGGGTGGAGGCCATGAGCCTGTCCGACCGGATCATCGTGATGCGCGGCGGCCGGATCGTCCAGATGGGGACGCCCAGCGCGATCTACCGGGACCCCGTGGACACGTTTGTAGCGGGGTTCGTGGGCAAGGTCGCCTTCTTCCCCTGCCGGGTGCTCGACGTCGGGGAGGGGGCGTGCCGGGTCGAGCTGAAGGGGCGCACCTTCGAGGTGCCGCGCTGGACTCAGGGCCTGAAGAAGGGGGATTCGGCCGTGGTGATGGCGCGTCCGGAGTCCCTGTCGCTCGGGGAGCCCGGGGCGGGCATCGAGGACGGGTCCGTCACTGCCAACGTCTATCTGGGCAACAGCGTGGAGTCCTGGGTGCGGACAGACCGGGGCGACGTGCTGGTGCAGATCGACAACCCCGACGTCAAGCGGATCTGGGCGGAGGGGGAGGGGGTCTCGCTGACCTTCGAGCCCGGATTGGCGAAGGTGCTGGAGGAGGGGCCCCGGCAATAGGGAATCCGCTCCGCCCTGGAGATCACCCAAGCCGCTTCCCATTGGGGAGCGGCTTTTCGTCCGATCGGGAGCCGTTTCCCGAGGCTTCCGTTCTCGAGGATGCTCCGGGGGCCGAAAGTTTGTTATCATCTTTTTTACGGGATTGTCGTCGTCTTCCGGTCGTCCCGGCTGAGGAGGGCCGCACCGCGGCTCTTCCGGAAAAGGAGATTCGCATTTTCGCAGGAGGTCTTTCGATGAACGATCGCGGGCACACCTTCGATGTGGCCAACCCCAAAGTGGCGGGGGCCCTCAGGCATCTTTCCTTTTTGCTGCACGGCAAGGAGGCCGTCCTGATACGGCTTCTGGCCTGCGTCTTCGCAGGAGGCCATCTCCTGCTGGAGGACCTTCCGGGCCTGGGCAAGACGACCCTGGCCCTGGCCGCGGCACGACTGCTGGGTCTGCGCTTCGGCCGGGTGCAGTGCACCAACGACCTCCTCCCGACCGACGTCACGGGGCTGAGCGTCTACAAGGCGGAGACGGGGCAGTTCGAGTTCCATCCGGGCCCGGTGTTCAACAACCTGCTGCTGGTGGACGAGATCAATCGGGCCACCCCCAAGACCCAGAGCGCCCTGCTGGAGGCGATGGGCGAGGAGCAGGTCACCGTGGACGGGAGGAGCTATGCCCTGCCGCGCCCCTTCTTCGTCGTCGCGACGCAGAATCCCGTGGAGCACGCGGGGACCTTCCCGCTCCCCGAATCCCAGATGGACCGTTTCATGATCAAGGCGTCGATCGGCTACCCCTCCCGGGATGCGGAACGGCGGATCCTGAGGCTGGGACCCCAGAAGGAGGATTTGTTCGCCTTTCCCGCGCTCTTCTCGGCCGAGGAGATCGCCGACCTGCAGGGCAGGATCGAGCGCGATGTGAGGGTCGACGACCGGATTCTGGATTACGTTCTGGATCTTGCGGAGAGGACGCGGGACCAGCCGATGCTGGAGGGGGGGATCTCCCCGCGCGGCGCCATGATGGTCCTGCGGGTGGCTCGGGCTCTGGCCTGGATGCGCGGGCGCGACTACGTGGTTCCCGAGGACGTCCGTTTTCTGGCCCCCGAGGTCTTGGCGCATCGCCTTCAGCCGGCGCGGGGGACGACGTCGTCCCGCGAGGATATCCTGCAGGCGATCCTGGACACGGTGCCCATCCCCTGATGCGGACTTCTCCGGTGATCCGGGTCCGCCCTTCGGGCGGGGTCTATATCCTCCTGACCGTCGCCCTGGGAGTGGTCTCCGTCAACAGTGGGAACAACCTGCTCTATCTCGTGACGGCCCTGCTGTTGGGCTATATGGCGGCCTCGGGGATCGCCGGCCGCCGCAACGTGATGGGGGCCGAGGTCTGGACGGAGATGCCCGACGAGATCTATGCGGGCCGTGCCTTCAGGGTTGTGGTCAAGGTCCGGAATCGGCGCCGTTTCGCATCGCTGCATCTCATCGAGGTGCTCCTGCGCAGCGGACGGGGGACGGAGGTGCGGGAGGGGCCCCGTGCTTTTTTCGGGCTCGTCCCGCCCGGGGAGGTCCTGGCCCGCAGCGTGTGGATGAGCCTGCCCCGCCGGGGGCGGGAAGCCGTCGGGCTCGAGCTCTCGTCCGCGTACCCCTTCGACTTCTTCGTCCGTTGGGGGAAGGAGCCTTCGGAGGCGGAGGTGCTGGTCTTTCCCGAACCCCTTTACAGGCGCGGGGAGGACGGCAGCGGCGGTGAGGATGGAGAACCCCGAGGGGAGGAGAGGGGCAGGAGATTTTCGGTCGAGACCACGGATGTCGCAGGCATACGCCCCTATCGGACGGGCGACCCCGTGAGCCGCATTCACTGGAAGGTCTCCGCCCGTACGGGGACCTTGAGCACCCGTATCTTCGAAGGGCCGCCTCCGCCGTCCGGTCGGATGATCGATCTCGATGCCCTGGTGGCCGCTCAGGGTGTGGAGCGCGGGCTCTCCCTTGCGGCCGGAAGGCTCCTCGAGTCGGGGCGGGAGGGCGTGCCCCTCGGGATGAAGGACCGTGGAACCGTGATTCCCCCGGCCTCGGGGTGGGGCTTTCGCCTCGGCCTCCTCAAACGGCTGGCCCTCTACGAGTTCGGAAGGCCCGAGGGGGACTTGAGATGAGGCCTTCGCTTCGAGCCGGCGTCGAGGGGCCGGCTGTACGTACGGTGTCGGTGGAGGCTGTCCTCGATGCGGTGGTCTGCGGCTGCGGCTGCCTGTGTCTTTTGATGGTGTGGGACGGGATAGGCTGGGGGACCGCTTCGGTCTTTGCCCTCGCCCTTATGGCGGTGGTCCTGGTCCGGGTTTTGGACCTGCCGCGCCCGCCTGCCGTCCTGTCGCTCGGGGGGGTCGTGCTTCTGCTCGTCCTCGTCCTTTCCCGGGTGAGCCGGCGGTATATGGCGGAGCCCTTTCTCGAGGCCGTCCTGCTTCTTTTCCTCTTTCGCGTATTGGACCGTAAGTCCTCCAGGGATTACGTCCAGATCGCGCTCCTCACCCTGGTTGCCCTCGTGGTCTACGCCCTTCTGTCCGTGGAGAAGCTCTTTCTGCTCGCCGCCCTAGGAACGGGATACTGCGCCTCCCTGATCCTGATGCTGGCCGCCTGGCAGAGACGGGAGGCGGATGCCAGGCTCTCCCTCGCCGATGCGGGCCGCCTTCTTCGCCGTGCCCTCGGGATATTCGCCATGATGCTTCCCCTGTGCCTGGCGCTTTTCTTTCTGGCGCCGCGGGTGCGGAACCCCATTCTCCGTCCCCTGGCCGGAGGGGGCGCCGTGGCTTCGACGGGCTTTTCCGAGCGGCTGCGCCTGGGGGAGGTCGGAACGATTCAGGGAAGCGACCGGCTTTCGTTCCGGGCCGAGACCGAGGAGCTCCCCCCGGATCGACTCTATTGGCGGGGTGCGGTGCTCTCCTACTTTACCGGCGTCGGCTGGGAGGTGGACCTGAGGGCGCGCGGCGAGGGCTGGGGACATCCGGATGCGAATACGCCGCAGGTGCGACAGAAAATCATCCTCGAACCGGGGAGACACCGCTGGCTCTTCGCCCTGGACCGGCCGCTCGCGACTCGGGGAGGAGGCGCCACCGGCCTGGGGAATGGAACCTTCTGGAGGCACGGCACTGGAGAGGCGCTCCGTTACGAGGCCGTCTCCGTCCTCTCGCCGCTCCCGGGAACGCTCTCCGATTCGGCCGAGTCGGTCTTTCTTGAGCTTCCCAGGGGTTATGCCCCGGCCTTGAAGGAGCTGACCCGGGAATTGATCCGGGGAATCCCGGACGGGAGGGGGCGGATGGACGCGATAGCGTCCCACTTCAGGGGGGGCGGCTATCTATGGTCTTTGGAGGGGCTGGTGCTGGGTGAGGACGCACTGGAGCGGTTCGTCCTCGACGTCAGGCGCGGCAATTGCGAGTACTTTGCCTCTGCCGCCGGGGTGATGCTGCGCATGGCGGGGGTGCCCGCCCGCCTGGTCGCGGGGTATCGAGGGGGTCACTACAACCGGTCCGGCGGGTACTACGCCGTTCGGGAGCGGCAGGCCCATGTATGGGTGGAGGCCTGGGACCGGGATGCAAGGACCTGGGTCCGTATCGACCCCACCCCTGCGGGCTCCGCGGAAGGGGCGGGAGAAACGGGGATCCTGGGGGGCTGGTGGGATTTTTGGGACTACCTGGATTATCAGTGGAACAGCAGATTTGTTGGGTACAATGCCCGGACGCAGAGCGAGTGGGCGTCGTTCCTGAGGGACCTGCTGCGGAACCCGCGTGCCTCCCTGCGGGCGCCCTCGGGGGGACTTGGGGGCTTGAGAAGCGTCCTGGTCGGGGGGGCGCTTTGGCTTGTGTTGCCCCTGAGCGGCCTGTGGCTCATCGGGACCTTTTTGCGTCGCCGGCGTCGGGATCCGTGCCGCGTGCTTCTGGAACGTTTCGATCGCGCGATGCGAAAGCATGGAGCGGACCGGCGCAACGCCGAGGGACTGGAGGAGTTTGTCTCCCGGTTGAACGGGCCGCTTCGGCGGCTGGCCGAGCAATTCGTCTCGGATTTCGAGGAGGTGTGGTACGGCGGCAGGCCGCTGGACCCGGAGCTCCGGGAGCGTCTGGAACGCCGGCTTGCGGACCTGGGAAGGCTGAAACGCGACGAACATTGAGGGGACCGGTCCTTCTTTCCGGTCCCCTTGATGCTCCTTTGCTCGACGGAATGCCCCTGGGGTTCCCGGAAAGGCAGGAGGGCAGGGGCAGCAGTTGTGCTCAGTCCCGTTTCGGGAGATCCGCCTTCGAAGCCTCCTCCAGGGCCTCCTCCAGAGTGGACGGGTCGAAGCCGAGGTAGTCGTAGTTCTTGCGGATGAGCTGTTCGTACCTCTGGGTCGGTCGTCCCAGAGGGTTGGTCTCCGGCAGGAGAAAGACGATCGCCTTGATCATGGTCCCCTGATAGCTGACGTTGATGTCGTGCTTTTGGTAGCAGTGAGGGACGCCCTCGTAGAGCTCGAGAGCCTGCATGTCCTTTCGCGTCAGGGCCCAGAGGACGGCGGGGGTCCGCGCCCCTTGCCGGCGGTCCATGGTCGCATAGTGGCTGCTTCGGGACTTTCTGAACGAGAGGCGATAGTCCTCGACCTCGGTCGTTCCCAGAAGGACGGCGTCCTCGCAGCGCCTCTTCATCTGCTCCAGGTTCATGTTCGTGTCGTAGGACAGGAAAAACAGGCGCGCGGAGTCCGGAGAATGCGGCATGCGCCCCACGAAATCCGAGTGGCGTTCCCGCACCTCCCGGGAGAGCTGGCCGGCGATCTCGGCGTCCTTGTAGGAGATCGTCCAGAAATTGGCCTCCAGTTTGGTGCTCAGCAGGCGACGGACGGCTCCCAGCCAGAAGTCGGAGAACTCCGAACAGAACTTCGGGTAGGTCATGAGAAATTCGTAGATGCCGCAACGGTGGTATATTCCGTAGACATCCAGAAATCCGGGTTCGAAGCCCTGGGGATTTTCCTCCCGGTGCCACCGGGTCACGGCTTGAAGGCCGCTCAGAAGGGAGTCGTAATACCCCTTGTCCAGAAGCCGGCTCTGCTCCTTCATCAAAAGATGTATCAGGATCGCCGTGGCCAGACAGGTCGGACGATAGGCGAGCTCAAACTGGCGATCCTTGGGCATGTCCTTCACGTCGTACAACGACCAGAGACCATCGTTCCCCTTACCTTCCGGTGAGGGGGCAGCCTGTTCCAGCAGGAGCCTTTGTATCAGGCTCTCCTCCTCGGCGGCATTCAGACGGTCCGAGACGCAGTCCTCATAAGAAAGCTCGAGCGAGCGTATGACCGCGTAGCACTTTGCCGCGTCGGCCTCGGCGTTCTCGAATCTGCGGAACACAAGTTCGTTCCTCACGGTGGGGGTCTCCTCTCCAAATTTTACATCCGCACTTCGAAATCGAAAGTAAAAAGCGCGTGGAGGAGGCGAATCGCGCCGCCCAATAGGCCTCACCTTCAAGGGAAAACGCCCATGAGTGCAAGGAGTGCTCTTTCGAATGCTGATGAGTTCGTAAGAATGTATCATACAGCATAAATGTGATTGTGAGAATAAGCATTGCGCGGTAAATGCGCAAACCTCGGTTTGTTCCCTAAAAAGCCGTTACGACGGGGAGAAGTTTATGCTAAGATGAGGCCTGCGTCGGAGGGCTTTTCAGCGCGTCGGTTTTCTGAAGGGAGTGGCGTTGGTGGAGGTTCTGGGGCTTTTGGCGATTTTCTGTGCCCGTGTTCTGGACGTCAGCTGCCAGACGACCCGCATTCTGTTCCTGGTCAAGGGACAACGCTTCATCGCGGCCTGCATCGGCTTTTTTGAGGTCATGATCTACATGCTGGTCCTTGGATATCTCCTGGGAGGGGGCAGATCCCTTTCCTTTGTCGAACTGCTTTTCTACTGCGGCGGGTTCGCGGCGGGCAATTATGTGGGGTCCTGGCTTGAAGAAAAGCTGATGAACACCTTTATCCTTGTCGAGGTGATCATGGAGGACGGAGAACGTGCACGCCAGGCCATCGAGGCGGTTCGAAATCGGGGGCTGGGCGCCACGGTGGTTCAGGGAATGGGGCGCGGCGGCCCTCGCCTGCTCGTCGAAATCTTTTGCAGGCGGCACGATGTTCAGGCGGTCCAGGCTCTTTTTGCCGACGAGGGGTTCGTCACGATATCCGACGTCAAGCGATGCACCGGAGGGTGGTTCCCCAAACGGCTCTGAATTGAAGGACTTTTGCTTGGAAAACACTCTCTGGGGGAGCCCGTGTCGAATTTGTGTGGAGGGCGTGGAGTCCTCCAAAAAGTGAGCTTTTCAGCCGCGGCCTTTGCCGCGGAGGGCCGCCGTCGAGGTGAGGAGATCGTCCCGCCGACGGTCCTGGGGGGAAAGGAATGTTGTCCATGCAGGATAGGATGCCAGGCCCGATAACCCGTCGTTGGTCTCTTGAGGAGGAGAACAGGTCCCTTTATATGCGCACGGTCGAGCTCGAGCGCAGGCTGATGCGCTTCGAGCGGGAGGAGAAGGCCTTCCGCGAGATCGAGCGCAGCTATCTGGATCTGATGGACAGCGAGGTCTTTTTGCTTCTCCTGCTCGACGTGCAGGGGGGCGTTCTGGCCGCCAACCGTTGTGCGGAGAGGTTCTGGCAATTGGCCTCGCGGGATGGGGGGGCGGCAGCGCTCGGGTCGATGTGTGCCTTTGCCGATGCGGAGAAGCTGGACTCCCTGCTTCGGCAGGCGGCGCGTGAAAGAGTTCGTGCCCGTCTGTCCCTGCTGCGTGCGAACGGCTCCCAGGTATGGGTGGAGGCGGAGCTCTCCCCCTCGCTTTTTCGTGGGGGCGACGCGATTCAATTGATCGGAGTCGACGTGACCGAAAAGGTCGAGGCGGCTCGGCCGCAGGGAGCGAGAGACTGGGGACGGGTGCTGGATGCATGTCCCGGGCTCCTGTGCTGTGTCCTCGATGCCCAGGGCAGGCTGATTTACGTTTCCCGCGGCTACCGGGCCGCGGCCAAGCGCTTTCTGGGGCACGACTGTGTCGTGGGGGCGCCCTATCCGCCCGAGGCCAATTCGGCGGACCGCTCCCTTCATGACCTGCTCGCGTCCGCGCTGCTTGGAGGGATGGGCGGCATCGAACTGCGCGAACGGCACGAGGAGGGCGATCGCTTTTGGGAGATGCTCGCCTCCCCCCTGCGGTCGGAGGAGGGCGAGGTCGCCGGAGCCGTTTTGCGCATGTCCCCCATCTCCGGGAAGCGGCCTGTCCCCGTCAACGATCCCGCCTTGGCGGAGGCCTCATCGGAGGTGTCGGACAAGGGGGCTTTTGACGGTGCGGCCATGCTGGATGCGGTCTCCGACATGCTGCTCGTTGCGGATCTGCAGGGAAATTGTCTTGCGGTGAACGAGAGTTTTTCCGCTTCCCTGAACCTCGATCCCACGGCGTTGCTGGGCAAGCCCCTGACGGATCTGCCCCTGGCGAACGATCCTCAGAACGCCGATTTTTCCGGTCGATTGAGGGAGTTGCTGAACGCCCGTTCGGGCGGTTTCGAGATCCGGGTCGGCACGAGCGGGGGAGAGCTGGTTTGGCTGGATGTCCGGGGGAGGCCCGTGGACTGGAACGGCTCCGCGGCCGTGCTCCTGACCTGCACGGACGTCACCCTGCTTCGCCGCACTCAGGAACAGCTGCGCCGGGTTGCCGTTACGGACCGCACGACGGGTTTGCTCAATCGTCAGGGGATGGAGCGGGTCCTGGTCACGGAGCTCGAACGTGCCGCCCGTTACCGGGGTTCGCTTTGTCTCATCATCATGGATATCGATGGTTTTCGCCGCCTCAACGAATTCCGTGGGTATGAGGCCTGCGACCGGGCGCTCAAGACCTTGATGAAGGCGCTGAAGAATATTTTGCGTCCTACGGATTTCCTGGGGCGCTGGGGCGGGGACGAATTCATGGTCCTGACGCCCCAGACGTCGGGGCCCGCCTGCCTGCTGGCGGATGCGCTTCGGGACACGGCCCGAAACGGCGTTTTCGACCGGGAGGACTCCATATCCCTGAGCGTCGGTGTGGCCGAGTTCAGCAGGGAGATGGACGTTTCATCCTTTGTGGGGGCGGCCTACGATGCAATGACCGCGGCGAAGAAGGATGGGGGCGACCGCACCGTCCTGGCCGGCGGAGCGGACAGACGATAGGGAGGATGGGCTGAATTGGGACAAATCCAGATCATAGTCGAGGGAATGACCGCGAGCGGCAAGTCGACGGTCGTTAATCTGCTTTCGGAGCGGCTCGGATTCAAGGTCATGCCGGAGGAATTTCGTGATCAGCACGATCTGTTGAGCCGCTTCCATCACGACCGCAAATGGGCTTTTCCCATGCAGCTCAATTTTCTGGTCACGCGTTTCGCTCAGTACCTCTGCGCCTCCGAGGAGGATCATTACATTCTGGACCGCAGCGTCTTCGGGGACAAGGTCTACGCGACGCTCTACTACAAGCAGGGGTATTTCAGGGACAGCCAGTTCGGGTGCTATCTGACGCTCTACGATTCCCTGCTCCGGTACACGAAGGCCCCGAGGCTTCTGATCCTCGTGCACTGTCCCTTCGAGGAGATCATGCGTCGGATTCACGCCCGGGGCCGCGAGGACGAGATTGCGGCGGGCGAGGAGTATTGGCGGATGCTCTACAACGCCTACGCGCCCTTCATCGACTTCGTCAAGATGGAGATGGACATTCCGAACTTCCTGGTGCTGGACCTCTCCGATCCCAATTTCATCCACACTCCGGAGCGGGTGGATCGTTTTCTGGACGAGGTCCGCTCCTTTTTTCCCGATCGGTTCGGAGGGGAGACGGGCACAGGGCGCTGACGGGCATTCATCCTTGGTCCGGAAGGAGAGTGGAGGCCATGAAGTACGACGTCGCCATCGTCGGGGCGGGGCCAGCGGGGGTGTTTGCCGCTGCCGAGCTGGTGAAGAACGGCAAAAGGGTCCTGATTGCGGACAAGGGCAAACTGATCCGTGAGCGCAAGTGTCCCATCGTCGGGGGCCTGGTTCGCAGCTGCGTCAACTGTGCCTCGTGCGCCATCGTCTCGGGCTGGGGCGGGGCGGGCTCGGCCTCGGACGGCAAGCTGACGCTCACCACGGGCTTCGGCGGCAACCTGGAGGAGTACATTGGCCGGGATGCCCTGATGGAGATGATCGGCTACGTCGACGACCGCTTCGTGAAGTTCGGAGCGGACCCCCACTGCTACGAGGCGAGCGGGGATGTCGCCCGGGAGACCATACGGCGCGGGGCCCGGGTGGGGTTGAGGGTCCTGCCGGCCCGCATCCGGCACATCGGGACGGACGCCTCGCGGGAGGTCCTGGACAACATGTACGAGGACCTGCGTCGGGGCTGCGAGATTCGTATGAGCGCACCGGTGGAGGACCTTCTGATCGAGAGCGGCCGCGCGGTCGGAATTCGTTTCGAGGACGGCTCGGTAGAGCACGCCGAGAGCGTTCTGGCGGTTCCGGGGCGCGAGGGGGCCCCTTGGCTGGAGCAGATCATCGGCCGCCTGAAGCTGCCCATCGCTTCGATGCCCGTGGACATCGGGGTGCGCGTGGAGGTGCCCGACAGCGTCTGTGAGAGCCTGACCCGGGAGTTTTACGAGGTGAAATGCCTATACAACACCCCCACCTTCGACGACCGCTGCCGGACCTTCTGCATGAATCCCTCGGGGTTCGTGGTGCACGAGTACAACCAGTCGCACAACCTCGTGACGGTCAACGGGCATAGCCTCAAAAACCGCAAATCCAGCAACACCAACTTTGCGATCCTGGTCACGAAGAATTTTACGGAGCCCTTCAACGACCCGATCGGCTACGCCACCCACGTCGCCAAGCTGGCGAACATGCTGGCGGGCGGGGGAATCCTGGTGCAGCGCCTCGCGGATCTGAGGGACGGACGCCGCTCCACCCAGTCCCGCATCGATCGGGGGATGGTGGAGCCGACCGTGGCCGCGGAGCCGGGGGATCTGAGCCTCGTTCTGCCGCATCGCTATGTGACGGATATCGTGGAGTTCCTGGACGCCCTCAACGAGATCATGCCCGGGGTGAGCCACGGGGACACCCTTCTCTACGGGGTCGAGATCAAGCTGTATTCCCTGAGGCTCGAGCTGTCGAAGGGGCTGTCCGTCCCGTCGGTCGAGGGGCTATGGATGGCCGGCGACGGGGCCGGGGTCAGCCGCGGGATTATCCAGGCGGCTGCCAGCGGCGTGGTCGCGGCGAGGGATATTTGTGCGCATTGAAATGAGGCCGCACGAGCCTTCAATACGAGCAAAGCAAGCGAGGACGCCCGATCGGCGTCCTCGCTTGTAAAATTGAACAAAACCTGAGTTCAGGACCGTCGCAGAGCGTCCTCTCGGTCCCGCCGTTTCAGGGCGGCGGCGTTGAGCCATTGGGAGCGGCGGGCGTTCTCAAGAGCCCGCTCCGCCAGGAGCTCCGTCTGCATCTCGCGGTTGTAGCGGTTTCGGCGGGCGATGGCGTCCTTTCGGATTCGGGCCTTGTTGAGTTCCTGAGACTTCTTCACCATCTCGGCATGACGGTCCCACATCCGAAAAGTCGTCCTGGAGATGGACTCCTTTGCGTCCCGAACCTTTTCCAGTGCCCCGTCCCGACCGCGCGGTCCTTCGGCTGAACCGGGACGTCCGGCGGCCCTGTCGATAAGCCGGACATCCAATACGCCCGCGGCGTCGTTCGGATTGTTGCCGATCTTCAGCATGAGGCGGCTCCTCCTCGTATTCTTCGATACCGATCATACGGTTGTCGACGATTATAGCATGAAAGACTCCGATTTCGTTTGAAAGTGAGTATCGGGGCAGGGGGAAATATTTCGGCCTCCTGATATAATCGAAGAACGACGCACTGCGGCGTTTCGAATGTCCTCTTGCGCTGTGGGGGGAGCGAAGCGCCCAAAGTCCTTTGTTTGGTCGATGGAGGCGTGATCCGAGATCATGACATGGAGGAACGGGAAGGGCTGTTCTCTTGCCGCCGCGATGGTGGCGATTCTGTTCGTGTCCGGCGGCCGGTCGGATGCCCAGTCGTTGTTCGTGCCGGGCGGAGGCTGTGCGCCGGGAGTGTCGACGGGGTGCCGTATCGCTGGCAACGCCGTCTTTGCGGCGTATCAGAAGGCCTATGCCATGAATTTCGAGGTGTGGCGTCCCGAGGGCATGCCTGGAGGATGGTACGCCACCTTCGATGGGTTTCCCGTGGCTCAGATCGCTCCGAACCGGTGGGTATACGGCCGGACGGGCGGCGATGGATGTCTCGTGCCGACCTGCGTACTGGTGGGGTCCGTCGTGCCCGCGAACGTCCCGGAACTGGCCCGGGTGGCGGCCACCTGGGTCTGCAACGACTTTATCCGGAGCCGGGAGTTTAGGATGATTCTGGAATACGGATGCGACCACATGGGCATTCTGGAGGATCCCCTGGTCCGAACGGTCATTGCCTGGCGTTCTGGCAGGCCTGGCGTCTGGGTTTGGCTGGCCGATCGCTGGGGCCGGGTCTCCCCTTCCGGAGGTCAGCACACCTGGGAGGCCCTCGGAAAGAAACGTCCTTGGATTGCGGAGCGCCTGAGGGAGAGGGACTGTTTCTGGGTGTGCGGGGACGCTTGGGATCTGGCCGATCTGGCCCGTACCTGGGGGCTTGTCTGGCATGGAGACGTTCCTATGCGCCTCCTGTCCTCGTACCGCCAGGACGAGGGGGGGAGGGGCGGACGAGGGGGAGGCTTTCACCCGGCTCCGACCCCGCCTTCGTCGGACAACCCCGGAGGACAGTGGGATGTCGGCGAGGGCTCGGATCGTACGTCCCCGGGCGGCGGCGGAGGCTGGGATACGGGCGGGAAATAGAGGCGGCGGGGCGGGCTCGGCTGCCGTGAGCGGGTGCCGCCGAACCCGAGTCCGAAGGGAAGTTTTTGTTGGAGGTTCTTGATATGGACGCAAGAGAAATGAGCATCGAAGAGCTTCTGGATAGCGCTTACGAGTCCGAGGATATGGCCGAGGTGGAGGAACTGGTGCGGCAGGCGCTGGAGCTGGATCCGGAGAACCCGGAGGTCCTTTTGCTTCAGGCGGACCTGACCGAGGACGACGAGGTGCGGCTGCCGATCCTTCTTCACGCCCTGGAGAACGCCCGCGGCGTTCTGGAGGGCGAGGGCGTCCCGGAGGAGGCGTTTGCCGAGGACGAGCTCGGCAACGTCTATCTCGCGCTCTTGCAGCGGACGGCCTTCACCCACTTCTCCCTCGAGGACGACGAACGGGCCCTGGAGAGCGTCCGGGAGCTGCTGCGTCACGATCTGGAGGATCAGGGGTCCGTCAAGAGCCTGTATTACAGGATTTTGATCGAGAAGCAAGATTGGGCGGGCATCCTTCGCGAGACGCTGCAGGACGAGGATCGTCAGCTGGGGTGGGCCTATGCGAGGCTGGCCGCGTCCTTCATGCTGGCCGGGGAGGGCAAGGGAGGGCTTGATGGAGCCGCCACGATGTTCTGGGATGCTCTGGCGATGGCCCCCAACGTTCCCTTCTACATGCTGGGTTATTTCCCCGATCCGGTGGACGACTCGGAGGAAGAGGAGGAGGACTTTCACTTCAGCCTTCTCTTCTCGGACGTCTGGTCCCTCTCCCACAACCTGCTCAATTGGTTTTCCAGAGGGGTCATCCTCTTCGGTCTGCTCTCCGGCCGCTTCGGAGAGGAGAGCGAGGATATGCTGGAGATCCTGGATTCTTTGGGGGGCCGGCACGAGTATGAGCGGATGGAGGCGTTGCCGGACGAGGGCGACGACGCCACTTTGATCGAGGCCCTTGCGGCCAATCGCTGCCTGGCGAAGTAAGGCTGCGCTCCGAAGGAGGCCGGGTGTCGGGGGAGATGCGGCGGACGGATGCCAATGGCTGCGATTGAACGGATCGAAGGATCCGGGTCCCTGTGGAATGGCACTTTGGCGAAACTTTGACCGTTTTGACTAAATATCATATAGAATGGAGTGTTGCATGATGACGGTACCGAGCGATATCGAGATTGCGCAGTCGGCGAAGATGCGTCCCATAGTGGAGATCGCGAAGAAGCTGGGGATTGCCGAGGACGATCTTGAGTTCTACGGCAAGTACAAGGCCAAGGTGCAGCCCCAGGTCCTCAGGAATCTCAAGGACAGACCGAACGGAAAGCTCGTCCTCGTGACGGCGATCACTCCGACTCCAGCGGGCGAGGGCAAGACCACGACCAGCGTGGGATTGACCGACGGCCTGAGCAAGATCGGCAAGAAGGTCTGCGTCGCCCTGCGCGAGCCCTCCCTGGGGCCCAGCTTCGGGGTCAAGGGAGGAGCGGCGGGCGGAGGCTATGCCCAGGTCGTCCCCATGGAGGACATCAACCTCCACTTCACGGGCGACCTCCACGCCATCACCACCGCCCATAATCTCTGTGCCGCGATGCTGGACAACCACATGCAACAGGGCAACGAGCTGAATATCGATCCCCGCCGCGTCGTGTTCCGTCGCGCGATGGACCTGAACGAGCGTGCGCTGCGCAAGGTCATCATCGGCCTCGGAGGACGCACCGAGGGGGTTCCGCGAGAGAGCGGGTTCGACATCACGGTCGCCTCGGAGGTCATGGCGATCCTCTGTCTTTCCATGGACCTGATGGACCTCAAGGACCGCCTCTCCAGGATCGTTCTGGCCTACACCTACGAGGGCAAACCCGTCACCGTGGCGGACATCGGGGCGGCCGGATCCATGGCGGCCCTCCTGAAGGAGGCCATCAAACCCAACCTGGTCCAGACCCTGGAGGGTTCCCCCGCCTTCATCCACGGCGGCCCCTTCGCCAACATCGCCCATGGATGCAACAGCGTTCAGGCTACGCGCCTGGGGCTGAAGCTCGCCGACTATCTCGTCACCGAGGCGGGGTTTGGCGCGGACCTCGGAGCCGAAAAGTTTCTCGACATCAAGTGCCGTATGGCGGACCTCAAGCCGGATGCGGTCGTCGTCGTCGCGACGGTGCGCGCGCTCAAGATGCACGGCGGCAAGAAGAAGACGGAGCTGACCGGCGAGGACCTGAAGGCCCTCGAAGCGGGGATCCCCAACCTCCAGAAGCACATCGAGAACGTCAAGAAGTTCGGGCTTCCCGTTGTCGTGGCGATCAACCGCTTCCCGCTGGACACCGAGGCCGAGCTGGCCCTGGTGGAGAAGAAGTGCGCGGAGCTCGGGGCCTCCTTTGCGCTCTCCGAGGTGTGGGCCAAGGGGGGCGAGGGCGGGGTCGAGCTGGCCAAAAAGGTTGTCGAGGCCTGTGAGAAGCCCTCCGAGTTCAAGTTCATCTACAAGGCGGAGATGACGCCCAAGGAGAAGATGGAGGCCATCGCCAGGGAGATCTACGGTGCCGACGGCGTCGATTTCACCCCTCAGGCGGAGAAGGACCTCGAGCTCATCCATCAGTTGGGCAAGGACGACCTTCTGATCTGCATGGCCAAGACCCAGTATTCCTTCTCCGACGATGCGACGAAGGTCGGTCGTCCAAAGGACTTCCGTATCACGGTGCGTGAGGTGCGCCTCTCCGCGGGGGCGGGGTTCATGGTGGCCGTGACGGGGGCGATCATGACCATGCCGGGGTTGCCGAAGAAGCCGGCAGCGCTCTCGATCGATGTGGATGAGAACGGAAAGATAACGGGCCTGTTCTAGCCTCTCTTCGGTTTGCCGACGGTGCGTCACGATAAAGGCGGTCTCCCGGAAAATTCGGGAGACCGCCTCGCTGTCCGTCTGGAGCCCAGTCCGTTTGAAGAATTCGGATCACTTCGATCGCAGAACCGCCTCGTTTCGAACGCTCAGAGCACGATCCGCCCTGACGCAGGCCCGGAGGACGGTCTCCCATCTTGCGTCGCGGCTCTCGGCGGAGGAGGCGAGCATCATGCCGACCTCCTCTTCCAGGTTTTCAAGCGCCTGCTTCAGGGCGTTCTCCGTCTCCTGGGGAGCGGCGCTGGGATCGGCGTAGAGGAGGGATTCCGACAACTTGAAGAGAGGGGTCAGCCGCTCTCTTTCCCCGGAGAGCACGTTCTGAAGATCCTCGGCCATGTTCCTGACGCGAGAGGACGCCTGGACCAGGTTCTGACGGCCCTGCTGATGTTCCTTTCGGTCCGAGCCGCTCAGCTTGAGCATCGCCATGTTGGTGAGAAGGAGCGGGACGAGGAAAACGGCCAATCCTGCGATGTGAATGAGGAAATAGGTCTTGACCCCGAAACCGACCCGGGCGTTTACGAAAGCCGCGACGACGACGAAGATGAAGTAGAGCACGAGCAGGTAGATGTGAGAAAACCCGTGCGGGATCTCCCTGCCCGAGTTGCTTCGAATGACGATCCGCGAGGCGAAAAGGGTGCCCAGCAGGGCGGCGAACGCCACGAACCCCATCGACATCCAGAAGGTCGTCCCTCGGGCTTCGGGGGTGGTCAGGAACCAGACGGTCACTCCTGTGATCACGGCCACCAGCATCAGGAGGAGAAAGAGGTTGAAGATCTGCCTGGCTTTGTTGGTCGCTTTGCTCATATCGATTCCCTTCCTTTCACGGTTTCGATTGCGGCCTTGTCATGCCTGTGAGGTACTGCCCCGGGTGCTTTTGCCGCATTGGGAACAAAACGCCGCGTCCGGGGCGAGAGGGGCGCCGCACGCACATGTCCTGCCGATCGGCTTGCCGCACTTGAAGCAGAAGCGCGAGTCCTCGGCCACCTCCGCTCCGCAGTGCGGGCAGCCGGGCTTCGCCGACAGCGACGCTCCGCATGAGGGGCAGAAACGTCCATCGGCTCCGCAGGACTTGCCGCACTTCGGACAGGGGCGGGAGGAGGTCTCCGGGCTGGAGGGCGTCGGCTGGGGCTGCGGGGAGTTCAAAAATTGCCCCATCTGGGAGGCCATCTGGCCGAAGGCTCCGCCCATTCCAAGTCCTGCGCCGAGGCCCATGCCGGCCCCGAGCAGGGGATTGCCCCCTCCGTCGCCTCCGCTCCCGCCCGAGGCCTGAGCCATCTGCTCCATGGCGTCGAAGGAGCGTTTCTGCTGATAGTTGAATCCCATCAGGTTCATACGCGCCCGCTCGCTCATGGCCTTTTTGAGGTCGAGCACGGCGTCGTCGTCGTCCGGAACGTTGACGGAACCGATAAAGAAGTTGGCGGGTTCGATCCCGAACTCCTCGAACACCGGGCGAACCGCATCCACGGCTTCGTCGGACATGTCCCGAAGGTAGGCGCTGATGTCGAAGATGTTGATCCTCTTCTGGGTCATGTAGGTGGCGATCATATCGCCGATACGGCTCAGCAAAAGGCCGCGGAACGATTCGATCAGCTCCTCCCGGGTGAGCCGGGTGCGGGTTCCGACCAGTTTGAGCAGGAACTTGCGGCTGTCCCGGATGCGGATGCCGAACTGCCCGTAGGCGCGGACGGGGATGGGGATCTGATATTCGGGGTCCCGGAGCAGCAACGGGGAAAGAGTCCCCCATTTGACGTCCAGAACGTTGAGCTTGTTGACGAACCAGATGTGGGCCTTGAAGGGATTTTCTCCGCCGGTCGGCAGATTGATGAGGCGCCTCAGCAGCGGAATGTTGTCCGTGGAGAGCGTATAGCGTCCCGGACCGAAGAGGTCGAGGGCCTGTCCGTCGCGGAAGAGGACGGCCTCCTGGGACTCCTGAACGACCAGTTGGGTCCAGTTGCCGAGGGCGTCGCTCTTCTCCGGATGCTTGCGGTCCACGTAGCGCCACGCGAAGACGTCCGAGGGGTTGAGACCGGAGTCCCATTCGACGATCTGCAGTAAAGCCATTTTCGACTGCTCCTTCCTGAATTGCTTCCAAAATGGGCTCCGGGCGGGGAGCACGTGCTGCGGAGCCGAGGGGCGAATGTCACAGATCGGGATTCAGCAGTTCCATCGAGATCATCTTGTTGACCTGAAACTGAAGGTAGAGAGCGCCGAACAATACCGTCATCAGGCCCGAGGAGGCGATGCTGAGCACGACGACGTTCTTCTCCAGGTACTGCGAGGCGTAGATCTGAAGGATGCTGCGGACCCGAAAGGCCAGCCACAGGGAAAGGACGAAGCTCAGCAGAAAGGCGAGTGAGAAATAGTCGTCGATCGCCTCGGCCGAGAGCCCCAGTCCGAGGCGGACAAAGTCCTGCGGAAGGGAAAACCAACTGACGATAAGGAACGTGTACAGGCAGGCGGCCCACAGAGGGAGTCGGATCTTGTTGGGGGCAAGGCGGTTCAGGGATTTGCTCCGCAGTATGTACCAGATGCAGCTGTAGAAGCCCAGGCTGAAAAAGTAGAGGAACAGGAGCATTCCTCCGGACACGCGTTTCATGGACTTGAGGCCGTCCTTCTTTTCCTGTCTGAGCTTCTCCTCCAGGTTGGCCTTCGCATAGGGGGTGGCAGCGCCGCAGTATTCGCATCGCTCGGCTCTGACGGGCAGGACCGCTCCGCAGTGCATGCAGTTCATCTCTGGATTCTCTCCTCCCAAAATAGCGGAAAGCAACGCTTCCGAACGACATGGAGCAGTGTCGTCCCGGGAAGACGCACGTCTTTCGCGCGCTCTTACCGGGCCATTGTGATTGGAATTTCAGCGGCTGTCAAGGTTGTTTTTTGTCTTTTCAGGGTGGTTTTTTCCGCCCGGTACGCCGTTTGCATCCGTCGCGTCCGTACACCTGCGGTCGGGACGATCGGGGCGGGACTGGAGATTCGCACAGCACGGCGCACGAAAAGTTTTTTGCTGAAAAACGTGTTTTTTTCGCCGTTAGTGAGATACAATGAAAAGCGTGTATCGTGAATGATTGCAGCCCCGACTTTTTTGGGGGGCCAGGAAAAAAATCGTGAGGATACCGAGAAAGGGTGGCGGAAAGTGAAGACGGGTCTCAAGCGGTTTTACGTGTCGTGTGCCCAAAAGCTCCTGAGCGTGGCTCTGTGCCTGTCCTTCCTTGCGGGGGGCGTCGTGCTGGCTCCTTTGACGGCCTCCGCGTCGGAGGACAAGGTTGGCATGGTCAGCAAGGGAGCGGAGAATGCGGAGAAAAAGGTCGCGGGGAAGAAGGCCAAAAAGAGGGTCGTTCGCGTTCGTAAGGTGTCGGCCAGGAAGGCGCCCCGCGGCTCCCGGGTTCGTATTTTCGCGGGGGGCAACGGCTCCGCCAAGAGGCCCTGGACCATCCGTACGGCCGCCCAGCTGCGCGCCTTCGCCCAGTCGGTCAACAAGGGCAACTCCTATGCCGGCAAGCGCATTCGTCTGACATCGGACATCGATCTGAGCGGGGCGGTCTGGTCGCCGATCGGTTTTCACAAGGAGGGTACGGCATCGCGTCCCTTTAAGGGAATCTTCGACGGAAACGGACGCACGGTCTACGGGCTGCGGGTGTCCAGCCCCGCCAGCGGGGCTGCGGGGCTGTTCGGTGCCCTGGATGGTGCTTCCGTCCTCAATCTCAACATCGACGAGGCCTCCGTATCCGGAGGGACGGAGGCTGGGGCCTTGGCCGGTTTCGCCTTCAAGTCCGAGGTCAGAAACTGCGTCGCCTCCGGGCAGGTCTCCGGTGGCGACGGGGTGGGAGGGCTGATCGGGAGTGCTGCGAAGAGCCGTTTCGATCGCTTGTCCTTCTCCGGAACGGTGACGGCCTCGGGCTCGAACGCGGGAGGGGCGGTGGGCTTGATGGCCGAGACGGTCCTCTCCAGGGTCTCCGTTCGAGGCAAGGTCCAGGGCAAGGACGGCGTTGGAGGAATGGCGGGAGGCATAATTGCCGGAGAGCTGCGCGATTCGGAGGGCATTCTGCTCGCCGTTGAGGGAAACAAGAATGTGGGGGGGCTGGTCGGGTCGATCAATCGGACCGGCGTGCTCCGCAAGGTCGTCTTCGACGGAGAGGTCTCCGGGAAGGAGAACACCGGCGGCCTCGTGGGCTGGGTGGAGTCCGGGGTCCTGACGGATTGTGACGTTGCCGGCGCCGTTTTGGGCTGGGAGCGGACGGGAGGGGTCTCCGGCGTCTGGAGCGACGGGACCGCGAGGCGCTGCGTCGTCCGGGCCTTTGTCAGCGGGACGGCCGGGGTGGGTGGCTTCTCCGGAAGGATGAGCAAGGGAATCGCGGATCGATGCGAGATGCAGGGCGACGTCGAGGGCGGGGACGCGGTCGGCGGCCTGGTGGGCAGCATGGGATCCGGGAAGCTCGAGAAGTGCGCGGTCTTTGGAGGCGTGCGGGGAGTTCTGGCCTCGGGACGGGAGATAGGCAAGTCCATGCACTGAAGCAATGACCGAAGAAGTAAATGAAGGAGGGGCTCCCGCTCGGAGCCCCTCCTTCATTTCTGGGGCGAAAGAAGGCTTTCGAAGGCGACGGCATCCTTGAGAAGGCTTTCGGCCTCGTTCAGGGGGACGGGCTGGGAGAAGAAGTACCCCTGGCCCTGGACGTCGAAATCGGACAGCCAAAGGACCTGGTCCTCGTTTTCTATGCCCTCGGCCACGATTTTCAGGCTCAGCGTATGCGCCATGTCGATGATGGTCTTGACCATCCCCGGGGTCTTGGGGGATGTGAAAAGCTGATCCATGAAGGACTTGTCTATCTTGATGCAGTCGATGGGAAGCTGATTGATGTACTGCAGCGAGGAGTAGCCCGTGCCGAAGTCGTCCAGGGCGATGCGGACCTTCAGGCGCTTGATCGCTTCCAACTGAGCGCTCGCCATGTCCAGGTTGTCGATCAGCATGCTCTCGGTCACCTCCAGGACGAAGTTGTCCGGGGGCAGCGAGGCATTGCTCATCTCGGATTCGATGAAAGGGGCGAAGCCGAAGTCCCGGAGCGATGCTCCCGAGACATTGGCGCTGATGAAGAAAGGGGTCCCATTTGCCTTTTCGGAGAGGCTGCGCAGGGTCTCTATGGCCCGGGAGATAATCTGCCGATCGATGTCCGCGATCAGGCCGGACTCCTCCGCTGCCGCGATGAAGGCCGCGGGGGAGAGGATTCCCCGGGAGGGATGGTGCCATCGGACCAGGGTCTCGAACCCCGCCAGTCTCCTGGTGGAGAGCTGGTAGATGGGCTGGAAGTAGGGAACGAAGTGCGAAAGGGTGAGGGAGTTCTGGATCTCCGCAGTCAGGGTGAGCAGGTTGGTCCTGTTGCCCGCCTGCATCCTTCGCTTCTCCGGGGAGGTCGATTCGAAGTGGATGGTGCCGAACCCCTGTTTTTTCGCCTCGGCAACGGCATCCGAGAGCCGGGCCAGAAGCTGGGCGGAGGAAACGTCCTCGGCAATATCCAGGATGGCGGCGATGCTGGCGCTGGGGAACAGGTTGTCCCCCTCCATCGATATGGGCATGGTGATCAGCCTTTGCAGCCTTGTCAGCAGGGATTCCATGTATTCCCTGGAATTGGTTCCGTGGATGATGGCGGCGAACTCGTCCCCGCCGATGCGAAAGATGGTGGCGAACCCTCCAAGAATGGTTTTGATTCGTTCCACGACCTCCAGAAGGACCTTGTCGGCCTCCCGGGACCCGATCTGCTCATTGACCAGTTTGAAGCGGTCCATGTCGGCGAGGATTACGCTGAAGAGGTAGCCGCCGGAGTCCAGGAACTTGCGAATCTCCCTGTCGAGCTCGTCCAGAAAGGAATTCCTGTTGGGAAGTCCCGTCAGCGGGTCGAAATAGGCCATCTGCCGAAGACGTTTTTCCATCGCGTCGCGCTCGGTCATGTCGTAAAGCGTCGACAGCGTCAGAGAGCGTCCTCCCGAGACGAGCTGCGTCCTGAAACATCGGACGGGGACGGGGAGTCCTTTGTTTCGAATCAGGGACGCTTCGCAGGTCAGGGCATTGCCTGCGATGGTGCAGGCATGGATCTTGCCGTCGAGGGAGACGGCGGTCGTTGACCCGTTCCGCTGCTCCGTATCGAAGAGGGACGATTCCTCCATGTCCAGCAGAGAATCCTCGGGCGCTCGCCCGCAGAGGGCGAGGAGGGCCTTGTTGTGAAAGAGGATTTTGCCGTGCTCGTCGCTCAGCAGAAGGGGAACCGGTATCCGGTCGAGCAGCTCCTCGCGGGAATCCAGGAGGCCGTTGATGGCGTCGACAAGGCCCTTACAGTCCCTCTCGCCCTCCGGGGTGCAGGAAAGACGCTCGCCCGGGCGCCAGGATCGGGCCAGGGACGACAAAGCGTCCTTAAGAGCGTGCAGGGATGCGGCACTTTCTTGGAGCGGCATAAGGGTGCAGCCTAGCTCAGGCGGTTGAACTTACGAATCTCGTAACCCGCAAATTGGGATACGATGCGGAGCGCCGCCAATTGGGATTCGGTCAGTGGCGTATTGGATTTCGAGGCGAGGGCGACAAACCCCTCGACACGGTCTCCATCACAGAGGGGGAAAAGATAATCCATCTGTCCAAGGGCCCTCCAAGGACATTCTCCCAGTCCCCATGAGTTGAACAGCTCATGGGCCGGGGTTTTGTTCAGGTCGAAGAAGGGCCGTGAGGGACACCTCGCAGGGTGCGGTGCAGGCATCGATGCGCTCTCGGGAGGAGCCTTGATCCCCTCGGTGCGGTGCTCGACCAGGCTATATCCCTTGAGCCCACCGTTCCAGGCGGCCAGGAGGCATTCCGGCACCTGCCCCAGTTCCATGAAGATATCCATGACCAACGAGAGGAAACGGCCGTGGTCCTCCTCGCTGCGCAGGGCGCTCAGCACGTTGGAGAGGGAGAGGATGGTGAAGTCGCCGGAGGAGACCTGCGATGCGGCCAGCAGGTTCTTCGAGCGGAGGCTGTTGATGGACAGGGCCCGGACCGCGAGGCTCCCCAGGAGCTCCAGAAAGTTGAGCATCTCGCTGTCCGGGAGGTAATTCCATTCCATGACGCAGAAGAGCCTGAGCTCCGCCTCGGTGATGGGGAGCACGACCTCGTAGGGGGCGGCCTCCCTGCGCGTCAGCACCGGGGTGGGGGGAAGAAGGGGCTGGGCGTAGATTCCCTCTCGGGGAGGGACGGCCGCCGAATCGCCTTCCAACGGAATGAGCCGATGCCCATCGTCCTGCAGAATGGCGATGGAGTGCGGGAACAGGCTCTCGCGCAGGACGTCCGACACGAAGGCCGCGTAGTATTCGAGCGGCATGGGCTCGAAGATGGAGGCCAGGGTATTCTTAGTGGCCAGGATCATGTAGGAAAGGCGGGAGAGCTTGCTTTCGTTGTCATTGGTCTTCTGAAAACTCTGACAAAGCCTTATCAGGCCCGCAAAAGGCCTCAGCTCGGACAGCAGCGCCTCGTCCGCGCGCTCCTTCAGAAGGATATAGATCTCCCAGTGCGGTCCTCTCATGCGCAGGGCCCAGGGCCATTCTCCCTCGATCCGTTCCTGTTCCATCTCGCAGGGGGAGATGGCGGGACGGGAGGAAAAAGAAGCGGCCAGGCGCAGGCTTTCTCCCGGCAATATGAGCTGCGTCGGACGGGTCCCCGTGGCGTCCAGGATGTGGAGGTCCGCCCCCCGGGGCTCCAGGACGATAGCCGAGGAGACCGTGGTGGCCAGAAAATCGGTCAGCAGTTTCAAGGCTCCGCCGGACAAGACAAAATCCATCTTTTCGTAAAGGTCGTTCACGAGCTGTTCACCTCCGGCCAAAGTCGCACCCGACCGACAGCGGGGGGCGCGCGGCAAAACAAACGCACGTTTGCAATCCCTTCGTTGTCCGGGGGCGCCGTCACCGGCTGTCCTTCGATGCCGTCTTCCGCCCTTGAAATAGACAACGGATTCACCACATCGTATTTTAGCCTCTTTTTGTTGTAAAATCGACACGACTTGGAGTGCATGTCGATTTTTATGGAGGTCACCCAAAAAAATGGCAAAAACGACGTTTCGTAAAGTGGGCGTGGAAGTGCATGGGATTCGCATGCCCGTGATCCGGAGGGGAGACGATCTGGTGCGGATGGTGGCGGAGCACCTCATAGCGGCCTCCGCGTCGGAATACGCGCCCTTCGCACTGAGGGACCGTGATGTCGTCGGCGTAACGGAGTCCCTGGTTGCGAGAGCTCAGGGCAATATCGTCTCTTTGGACGATATTGCCGCGGATGTCATGGATAAGCTTCCGGAGGGGGACGTGGCCGTGGCCTTCCCCATCCTCAGCCGCAATCGCTTCATGCCCCTGCTCGACGGGATCGTGAGGGGAGTGCGGGGACGGGTCCATCTTGTGCTGTCCTGTCCCGCGGACGAGGTGGGCAACCATCTGATTGACCCTCTGGAGTTCCTCCGGCGCTCTCCGGGCATGCCGGACTGCTTCGGGGAGGCGGAGTACGACGCCCGCTTCGGGCGTTACAGACACCCCTTCACGGGCGTCGACTACGTGGAGCTCTACAAGTCCCTGGCTCCGGACAGGATAGAGCTGCACTTTACGAACAACCCCCTCCATATCCTGGATTTTGCCTCTTGCATCGTGATGGCGAACATTCATCGCCGGCATATCTTTGCCGACCTTCTGAGGGAGAAGGGGGCCGCCGTTTTGACGCTGGACCAGATCTGCACGAAACCCCGGACCGAGGGGGGCGGCTACAATCCCGAGTTTGGGCTTTTGGGGTCCAACTACTCCAGCGAGGGGACCGTCAAGCTCTTTCCTCGGGATGCGGAGCTCTTCGCCCATGCCCTCCAGCAGGAGATCCTTCGCCTGTCCGGCCGAAAGGTCGAGGCGATGGTGTATGGGGACGGCGCCTTCAAGGACCCGGCCTGCGGTATTTGGGAGCTGGCCGATCCCGTGGTCTCCCCCGGCTACACGGAGGGGTTGAGGGGGACGCCCTCCGAGGTCAAGTTCAAGATGATTGCGGACAACGCCAAGGGCGATGCGGAGGAGGCCGTGCGCAGTGCCATCCGTTCGAAACCCTTGGCGAGTGGAAGGGAATCCGGGCTGCCGGAGGAAAAGAACGCCCTCGGCACGACGCCCCGGCGCTATACGGACCTTTTGGGCTCGCTTTGCGACCTGGTCTCCGGAAGCGGCGACCGGGGGACCCCTGTCGTCCACATATCGGGATACTTCGATTCCTATATCGACGAATGATCGCAGCGGCGTCGCCGTTCCGGAGGGTATTCCCCGCCGTCAGGGTTGCGAAGGGAGGATCATTTTGATGAGGCGGTTCCTTTTCACCGTCGTTTCGGTGTTTTGTCTGACCCTTTCATTTTCCGTTCGGGCCTGGGGCTTCCCCCTGCGGGCCCGGGCGCTCTTCGTCGGGGACATCATGGCCCACAGGCAGCAGCTGGCCACGGCGGAGGCCCGGGATGCCGATGGGACGAAATACTGGGACTTCCGCCCGCAGTTCCTGAGGGTGAAACCGCTCCTGGCCGGGGATGCACTCGTTGTCGGAAACCTGGAGACGACCTTTGCCGGCGAGCACCGCGGCTATGCCGGCTACCCGTCGTTCAACACCCCGGACGCCCTTGCCGATGCCCTGACCGATCTCGGAGTCGACCTCGTCACCCTGGCCAACAACCACATCCTCGACAGGGGGGCAGAGGGCGCGCGGAGGACGACCGAGGTGTTGGACCGTGCGGGGTTGCCCTGGACCGGGCTGGGGTTGGACGGCGTGCCCCGGAACGACGCGCTCCTCATGGAGCACGGCGGATTGCGGTGGGCCTTCGTCAACTACTCCTACGGCAGCAATCGGACGCTGTCGTCGAGCGATGTCCAGCTCAACGTCATTTCCGATGCTGCGATATCCGAGGGGTTGGCACGTGCCTGGGCTCTGAGGCCGGATATCGTGGTGGCCTGCTTCCATTGGGGCAACGAATATCAGTTCGTCCCATCGATCCACCAGAAAAAGGCTGCCGAGGCTGCGCTGTCCGGCGGGGCTCACCTGGTCATCGGAACGCATCCTCATGTTTTGCAACCGATGGAGGTACGCATGGACCGTTCCGGATCCGGCCCTGCCGAAGCACGCCTGGTGGCCTGGTCTCTGGGCAACTTCGTCTCCTTTCAGCGGACGCTGCCGAGGGAGCGCAGTTGTGTGCTTGCGATCGACGTCGAGAAGCCGTCAGAACGGGAGGGGGTCCGCCTGGTCCGGGTTTCCGTGGCCCCTACGCGGGTCTCCCTTGTCCCCACGGGGCGTGGGCGTCGTGCCGAGGTGGTCTATGCCGGGACGGGCGGCTCCTTCAATCACTTCGGGCTTTCGCCCTCGGAACGGGAGCGGAACCTGAGTGCGGGGCGAGGCGTCCTGGATTTTTTGGGGGCGTGGGATGAGCCGGACACAAAGGGGTTTTACACGCTGTGGAGCGCCGAGGATCCCCTGCGCCTGCCCGTTCCGAGGCGCAAGTCCCCTAAGGATTGACCGACGCCGCGGCGTCGGTCACACGGCAACTGTGCCGTGCGCCGACGTAAGCGATCGACACGGCATTTTGGGCCTGCGGCCCAAAAGAGCCGGTCTGA